>NZ_JBEPYQ010000093.1:0-29570 GCF_041641335.1 Cohnella sp.
CGGATGGCTGCCCCTAACGGTCTGGCTGACCGTTACGCGAACGAATCAGAACGGATGGCTGCCCCTAACGGTCTGGCAGACCGTTACGAGAACGAATCGGAGCGGATGACTGCCCCTAACGGTCTGGCAGACCGTTACGCGAACGAATCGGAACGGATGGCTGCCCTTAACGGTCTGGCAGACCGTTACGCGAACGAATCAGAACGGATGGCTGCCCCTAACGGTCTGGCAGACCGTTACGCGAACGAATCGGAGCGGATGGCTGCCCCTAACGGTCTGGCTGACCGTTACGCGAACGAATCGGAGCGGATGACTGCCCCTAACGGTCTGGCAGACCGTTACGCGAACGAATCGGAACGGATGGCTGCCCCTAACGGTCTGGCAGACCGTTACGCGAACGAATCAGAACGGATGGCTGCCCCTAACGGTCTGGCAGACCGTTACGAGAACGAATCGGAGCGGATGACTGCCCCTAACGGTCTGGCTGACCGTTACGCGAACGAATCGGAACGGATGGCTGCCCCTAACGGTCTGGCAGACCGTTTACGTGAGTAACTTCGATGGGCAAGTCATGACGAAAAAACCAATTGCTATTTTCGTACATTCTTTACTCCGAGAGACTCCAGTAATCTGATGTAAGTCAATGGGTCAGCCGCTCAAAAAAAACGCACCCGCCACGTCTGATCACAGACGCATTCGGATGCGCTTCGCTTGATCCTTACAGCACGATCTCGCGCCCGCGCTCGGCAGACTCGTAAATCGCGGACAAAATTTTGATCATGTCGACGCCGTGCTCCGGCGTAATGATCGGCTGCTCCCGGCCGAGCACGCATTCGACGAAATGCCGGATGTTGGCCGTGTGCTGGGGAACCTGCGCCGCCGCGAAGTGCGGCTTCTGGTCGATCAGCGCGCCTTCGTTCTCCGTGAACAGGCTCAGCTTGTCGTTGATCAGACTGAAGCCGCCCTCGGTGCCTCTCCATTCGAGGAACTTCTTCTCCTCCTCGATGTTGGACGCCCAGCTGAACTCGATCTGCAAGGACGCGCCGTTATCGAAGCGGATGAAGCCTGCCGCCAAATCCTCGACGTCGAACGTACCTTCCGGAACTTTGCCCGAAGCGTCGGGACGGTCCGCGAACTTACGGTACGTCGAGCCGGATACGGTGACCGGCTTCGGATTGCCCGCCAGCCACATCGCCATGTCGATCATATGAACGCCGAGATCGATCAGCGGGCCGCCGCCGGACAGCTCCTTCGTCGTAAACCATCCGCCGCGCCCCGGAATGCCCCGGCGGCGAATCCAGCCGCAGCGTCCCGTATACAGCTCGCCCAGCTGACCTTTCTCGATAATGCGCTTGGCAAACTTCGCTTCCTCGCTAAAGCGGTTGTTGCGCATCGTCATCAGCAGCTTGCCGGATTCGCGGGCCGCGTCCGCCATCTTCTGCGCTTCGTCCGGATTAATCGCGTCCGGCTTCTCGCAGAATACGTGCTTGCCCTTGCGCAATGCGGCGATGGCGATCTCCGAGTGGTACAGATTCGGCGTGCTGATGCCGATAATGTCGATCGACGGGTCCGCGATCAGTTCGCGATAGTCGTCGTATACTTTCGTTCCGGGAAAATCTTTGGCCGTCGCTTCGGCGGACGCCTTAAACGCGTCGCAGAAGGCGACGATCTCCACTTCGTCGTGCGACAGCCAGCCCGGCAGATGCGCATGCTTGAATATGCCGCCTGTGCCGACGACTCCTACTTTTAACGTCATCTTAGTGCTTCTCCTTGATCGTCTCTAATGGCTGCGCGTTGCCGTACTTCGGATAATCGCGATCGACCGGCGCCGCCCATTTGACCGCATTGGAGATGACTTTGCGGACTTGCGGGTTATAATAAGTCGGATACGTCTCGTGGCCCGGACGGAAGTAGAAGATTTTGCCCATGCCGCGCGTATAGCAGCAGCCGCTGCGGAACACTTCTCCGCCCTCGAACCAGCTCACCATGACCAGCTCGTCCGGCTGCGGGATGTCGAAGTGCTCGCCGTACATCTCTTCCGCCGGAAGCTCGATGTATTCGCCGATGCCGTCAACGATCGGATGACCCGGGTTGACGACCCAGATGCGCTCCTTCTCGTCGGCTTCGCGCCATTTCAGATCGCAGGACGTACCCATCAGCTTTTTGAAAATTTTCGAGAAATGGCCGGAGTGAAGCACGATCAGCCCCATGCCGCGAAGCACGCGCTGGTGCACTCGGTTCACGATCTCGTCCTGAACTTCGTCGTGCGCCATATGGCCCCACCAGATCAGCACGTCGGTATTGTTCAGCACTTCTTCCGTCAAGCCGTGCTCCGGATCGTCCAGCGTGGCCACCGTGACCTTCCCCGAAATGTCCAAGCCTTCGGCGATTGCCGTATGCATACCCTGCGGATAGACGGATGCGACTTTTTCGTTCGTTTTTTCATGGCGATGCTCGTTCCAAACCGTAACGTTGATCGTTTGGCTCATAACCGGACTCTCCCTTAACTTAACGTTGTTTTCTTTCTCATTGTATTCGAAGGCGGTCTGCGTATCGATTGCCTATTCGGTTTATTTTTTCCGGTATTCTGTCATACTCTATAGGATTGCACACAACTGTGCTAAACTATTCTTACGCAATCCTGTCTTAAAGTCCAAGTTCAAAAAGTCCGGTTTTCAGCACCGAGGCTGGTCGTTCGCCTACGGCGAACTGCTCGCCCATGCATCCAGGAAGGTTGGATGAAGACCGGTGATGAGGAAGCGATCGCAAAGTGTAGGCAAACCTACATGAGTACCGGAAGATCCGGCTGAGTTCAAGATTCGATGTCGAATCCGCTTCCCGCTCTGCTTCGTGATCAAAATTGGACTTTTTGAACCACCTCTTAATTCGGTATCGAGGAGTTCCGATATGTATCCTGAAATGCGGCATGAGCAAGTCGTGTATCAAAATCCTTTCCTGGCCATGCGGATCTGGCAGATCGATTCCGAAACGACGACGACCGAGGAATTGATGAGAAGAGCGGAGCAGAACTGGAGACAGAAAAATTACTATGGCTGGCATTACCACGAGGAAGTGGAGTTTCTTCTGGTTCTGGAAGGAGAGATTACCGCTTATTGCCGGGAGGAGCAGATCGTGCTCGGCCCCGGCGACATCGGCTTGTTCGGCTCGTCGGAGCCGCATACGACGATGCATACGAAGCCCGGACGGACGAAGCAGATCGTCTTCCAGATCGACCTGCGCAAATACTGGGATCTCAGCACGCTAAACAGCATGCAGCATTTCTCCGAAGTCATTCGCCCGCTAAGCTCGCTCAATTATATTTACAAGGAAAATGCGGAAGTTCGCGGACGGACCGCCGAGCTGATCGTGGAAATTTTCCGGGAAATGAACGACGGCAGTCTCGGGTACGAGCTGGCCGTATCCTCGCGCATCAAAAATATTTTACTCCTGCTCCTCCGCAACGATTCGAGGCAGCAGCTCAATTATAACGACAACCGCTTGATCGGCCGACTGCAGCCCGCCGTCGACTACGTGGAAAGCAATCTGGACGGCAAGCTGTCGGTCGCCGAGATCAGCGGACGGCTCAACATGAGCTACACCCATTTCATCAAAACGTTCAAAAAAGCCGTCGGCATGTCGTTCACCGACTTCGTCGTACTGAAGAGGATCAAGAAAGCGGAACAGCAGCTGCTCACGAGCGACGTCAGCATCGCCGAGGTGGCCGAATCGGTCGGCATCTCCAATCTCGGCCACTTCTACGACATGTTCCGCCGTCTTAACGGCTGCTCTCCCAAGCAGTTCCGGGACCGGCTGCGGGAGACGGTGCGTTAAGTAAGAGATCAGGCAGTCAGATCCGAAACCGGTAACCCGCTCCCCAGATTGTCTCGATGTATTGCGGATCGGACGGGTCGTGTTCGACCTTCTCGCGCAGCTTGCGGATGTGCACCGTGACGGTGGCGATCTCTCCCATCGCGTCCATGCCCCAAATCTGATCGAACAATTGCTCTTTGCTGAATACCCGGTTCGGATTCATCGCCAGATAGCTCAGCAAGTCGAATTCTTTCGTCGTAAACCCGACTTCCTGCTCGTTGACGAATACGCGGCGGGCCGATCTGTCGATTCTCAATCCGCGAATGCGGATTTCGTCGTTGCGCGCTTCCCTCCGCCCGCTCAGCCGCTCGTAACGGGCCAAGTGCGCCTTCACGCGGGCCACGAGCTCTCCCGGACTGAAAGGTTTGATGATATAATCGTCCGCTCCGAGGCCCAGCCCCCGAATCTTGTCGATGTCCTCTTTTTTCGCCGACACCATCAGAATCGGAATGTCTTTCTCCGCGCGAATTCTGCGGCAAATTTCGAATCCGTCCACTTTGGGCAGCATCAGGTCGAGAATAATCAGTTCGTAATCGACGGCAAGCGCCCGCTGCAGTCCTCTGTCTCCGCTGTTCTCGATATCTACGGCAAAGCCGTTGATCTCCAAATAATCCCGCTCCAGTTCGGCAATGCTCCGTTCGTCTTCGATGATCAATATTCCGCTCATCCGGATACCCCCTCCTTCTGCGTCCGCCCCCAGAGGGGCAGCTCGATATGCACCCGCGTGCCCGCTCCGAGCTCGCTTTCCGCCCGGATGCGTCCGCCATGCTCCTCCACGATCTGCCAGGCGATCGCCAGACCGAGACCGCTGCCTCCCGTGGAAGAGTTGCGGGAAGGATCCGCCCGGTAGAACCTGTCGAAAATATGCGGCAGCGCGTCCTCCGGAATGCCCTGGCCGTTGTCGCTTATGCTGATCTCCGCCGTATCGGCTTGCGCCTCCACGTTCAACCCGATCCATCCGTCCGGTTTGTCCATGTACTTCATGGAGTTTTCCAATATGTTAATGAGCACCCGCTTCAGCTTCTCCCGATCCGCCTTGACGTACAGCGTCTGCTCGGGCAAGGCGTTCAGTTCCAGCTTGATGCCCCTTTTATCCAGATCGAAAACGAGCTCCTGAGCGCAATCCTGCAAATAAGCGCCGATATCCACCTTTTCGAAATCGAACGGCACTTTGCCCAGATCCAGCTTGGAGAACAGAAACAATTCGTCGATCATTCGGTCCATGTCGGCCGCTTTGCCGTAGATCGTCTTCACGTAACGGTCCAGCTTCTCGGGCGAGTCCGTTACCCCGTCCATAATGCCTTCTACGTATCCTTTAATCGCCGTCACCGGCGTCTTCAGATCATGCGAAATGTTCGAGATGAGTTCCTTGCGGTTTTCCTCGTATTGAAGCTGAAGCTCCACCGACTCCTTGAGCTTCTTGCGCATCTCTTCGAATGCCGCGCTTAGCTTGCCGATTTCGTCCTTGGAACGGGTCTTCACCTCGTAACTCAGATTTCCGTCCTTGATTTCCTCGGTCGCTTTCTGCAGCGCCTTCAGCGGACGAATGATGCTGCGGGATACTGCGTATGTCAATATTCCGTTGGTAAAAGCAAGTATGGCGAGCACGAGGCCCGCGATCCATAAAAAATAATTTTGAAAATATTTAGGGAAAGTTCCCGCGCGAGAAACGACGAATACGGAGCCTTCTCTCTTGTCCGGCAGCAGAAAGTCTTCATGGCGGATCGTCATATGCTTCCCTCTGAAATTGCCGTCATAGCCGTCTACCGTTCCGAACGCGGGCAGATCTTCAAGATCCGCCGGGGCAAGCTCCGGGGCCGCATAGCGGATCTCGCCGTCGACGCGTACGATCAGACTCATATCCATTTCCCGGAGCCGCCGTTCGAAGCCGTCGATCTTTGCCCGCGAGAGAAAGGCTTCGGGCTCGCGAATGCTCGCCAGCTTGATATCCGCGTAGACGCCCGCTTCCCGCTCGAAAAGGGTTCGGATCGGGGTGTCGCGCGTTTCGTCCAGCCTGAAAATAACCGCGACGGCAATCGCAGACAAAATGACCGGCACGACAAGCATTGCCAAATAGGACAGTACGAGCCTAACGCGAATGGACACGATCAGAGCTCCTTTTTATCGAAGAAATAAAAACCGGCTGTAAACAACAATATACAACACGCAGCCAGAAACATAAACACGCTCCATAACTGTCCGGCCGGCAGCGGATTCCCCAGCCATAACGTATGCCAGTTCAAGTAAGCGGTCGGCGAATACGAATGGAGCTGCGGAAAGAAGAATGCGCCCGCCCTTAAAGCGACATACAGCAGAACGCTTACGGCAAGCGCTCCGATGCCGCTCGCGAAAAATTGAGCCAGGAACACCGCCGCTATGCTAAGGGCCAACAGCGGCAGGAAAGCCGCTCCATAAGCGATCATCCAATCTAACGTATCGCCAAGCCTGAAGCTTCCGCTCAGGAACACCGCCGCGATCGACGAGCCGACCAACGCAGCAAACAAGTGGACCGCGATCGCCACGCCCAGCGCCGCCTGCTTGGAGACAAACACCTTAAAGCGCGAGATCGGCCTTGTGAGCACATTCTTCATCGTCCGGTCGCCCTGTTCTCCGGAGAATTGATCGGCCGCTCCCATGAACACGAACAGCGGCAGGAAAATGCCCGTGAACAGCCCGAGAACGGCGATCGGATATTCGCCTGAAGTCATGACGCCAAGGCCGAATCCGCTCTGGACATTCGCGAGAAGCACACCCGCTCCGATCGGAATCGCGAACGTCATCAGCAGGAAAAACCAGTTCTTCTTCTTCAAAGCGATCTTCAGCGCTTCGTTGCGCACGTTCGCGTATAAGCTATGCATGCGACATCGCCCTCCTGTCTTGTTCTACCTCGTGCATATACAACTCTTCCAGGGAGGAGAACCGTCCCTCGAGCAGCTCGCGGCAGTCTCCTTCGCGAATCAGCCTGCCGCCGTGGACGATTCCGATCCGATTGCACATCAGTTCCATCTCGCGAATGAGGTGGCTGGAAATCAGGAATGTCGTCCGTTCCTCCCGCGCCAGCAGCTTGACGATTTCGCGAATCTGCACCGTTCCCTCGATATCCAGTCCGTTCGTCGGCTCGTCGAGAATAAGCAGCTCCGGCTTCGATAAGATCGCCGAGGCAAGCCCGAGCCGCTGCTTCATTCCCAGCGAATACTTGCCCGCCCGCTCGTGCTGAACCGCGCTTAATCCGACAAGCTCAAGCACTTCGTCCACTCGTTTGGCCGGAAGCTCCGGATAGATTCTCGCGGCAAGCTCCAGGTTTTTTCTCCCGCTCATGTATTCGTAAGCTTCCGCCGTCTCGATCAGCACGCCGACTTTGCCCATCGCCTGCTCGTAACGAGTCGCCACGTCGTGTCCGAACAGCTTGACTTTCCCTTTGTCCGCCCGACTCACCCCGACCATGATCTTCATCAGCGTCGTCTTTCCCGCGCCATTGGGCCCGAAGAGGCCGTACACGTCTCCCCGGCGAACGTTCAGCGTTACGTCCCGAATCCCTCTCCGATTGCGATACAATTTCGTAACCGCCTCGACCTCTACGATCTGATCCATTCTGTCAGCCTCCTATTAGGCATGCGAAAGGGGAGCACGCATCCGAACACACGGCTAGGCGCCCCCCTCTGCCTGCGATTCCGTTACTTCCAGCTCCTGCAGTCGCTTAGCGCCAGTGCTTGGAACCCGCTTCCCGGGCAAAATCCACCGTGACGGTCTGTTTGCCCGTCAAATCCACCGTATCGGGCGTCGTTGCGTTGATATCCGATAGCCCCACTTCCAGCTTCACGACCGTGTCATGCTTAACGCCGTCGGCATCCTTGCCGCTGATCCGAAGCTCTGCCGTCTGTTCCGCGAGAAGATCGTCGGCGTTTACGTCCGCAGTCAGGATAACGGCCTCGATCTTGATCTCCTCCGTCAGCTTCGGCAGACCGTCCTTCAGGCTCGACAGGTCGATGCCGAGCGGATTGTCCGCGTTCGCCCGGGGCGATGCGCCGTGATCGCGTCCGCTCTCCCGAATGAGCAACGAGCCGATCGCATTGGCAAGAGCGGGGATTCGGCCGCCTTCCAGTTTTAGCGCGATTTCTTTCCTATCCCCCTCCTTGCTAAGCGTCACGTCGTTTTTCAGGTTGCCGACCAACGTATCGATCACATTCTCCACTTCACGGGAGAAGCCGGGATCGTGGAACTTGGCTTCGTCTTCATGCTTCTTGAAACGGTTGTGGAACTCGTTGTCCGTTTCCATAATCCGATAGACGTTCGATTCGCCCGATTTGAGAATTTGCCGGTCGTCTTGACGGTAGAATTGCAGGTTTTGCGTCTCGCCGTTAGGCAGGCGGATTTCGACGTTGCCCGAGGAGTCTTCGCCGGCCGTCTTCACCGTGGAAGCCGCTTGGATAACCGTCTTGCCGTTATCCTCTACGGACACCTTCACCGTATGGGTGACATTGTCAATGGATGCCGTATTCTTGATGGCCGTTTTGTACGCTTCGTAACCGGGAGCGCTCCCGACTCCCGCGTATACGGAAGACATCAGAAGCACGCTGCCCGCCACCACCCCCGCTCCGATCATTGCCAACTTCTTGTTCATTTCTTATTCCTCCTTAGGTTCGAATGCATGGATTCCCTTTCGGTTTCCATGAATTCATCTTAACCGCCGGATCTAAACTGCCCGTAAATCGGTTCTAAAGCCCCGATAAAAAAAGGTTAAATTTTTCTAAACTGCGGGTAAGCAGGAAAGTCGGTTCAGAGAGGAAGGCAAGTCGGTTGGGCGAGGTAGGCAGGTTGGCGAAAAAGCGGAACGTCGGGGCGTTGCTCGGCGAGGAGGGGTGGGGGATCGGAGATTAATGTGCGGCGAATCGCTAAAAGAGGCCGCCCCCGAGTCGGTAAAGAGGTTCCGATAGCGATCATTCGGAACCTCGAACCAGGGGACGGCCTCGCGATTCGGAGCTATTCAGTTCAAGCGTTCCAGCTTCGTTTCCTTGATCTCGCCCGAGAAGCCTTCCGGCAGCTTAATCCGCACGGTCACGTCGGCCGGGTACGACACGTTAAGCTGCATGCGCCCCGCCGCCTCGTCCGCCGTCCAGCTCACGTCGATCCGGCCTCCCGCCGGATGCGGCACGCTGCCGCGCGCCCACGAGAGCCCGCATGGAGCCGGGGCGATCTCGACCTCGGTCCATCCCGGGGCAAGGCTGCGAACGCCAAGCGTCTCGCGGCCGAGGAAATAGGCCGGCGCGGACGACCACGCATGGCAATGGCTGCGTGTCAGCTCGTCCGGGTTGGCGCGGTTTTCGGCGAAGTTCGGATACTGCTCCCAGCAGGTCGTCGCTCCGTGGCGAATCATGTTGCCGTAGTTTTTGCGGATGTCGTGCAGAATAACGCCCGCGCCGCCGACCTTGGCCAGCGCTTCGTAGTAGAAGAACGACATGAACGGACTTCCGATCTGCACGAAATGGCTCGGCGTCGAGAACAGATAAGCGTCCATGATCCGCTTGCGCTCGCCTTGAGCGACGCCGGTCAGCGAAGCGACGACCTGCGTCTGCATGCTGAGAACGTTCGAACGGCGGCCGTCCGCGTGGATACAGTCGATATACGCCTGCTTTTCCTCGTTCCACAGATGCTCGTTGATCGCGGCCGCCAATCGCTCGGAGGCTTCGCGGAATCTCGCTGCCCCCTCCGCGTCGCCCGCAAGCTCTCCCATCTCGGCGGCGACGCGAAGCGTTTGCGCCAGAAACAGGTTTTGATGCGTCACGACGCCCTCGTTCGGCTGATCGATCGGCGACCAGTCGAGCAGGTTCCAGCCTTTGACGTTAAACAGGCCGTTTCCGTCGATTTTCTGCAAGTAGTGCTCCAGCGTAAATCGAATGTGGGCATACATCTCGCCGGCGAACGCCCGGTCCCCCGTCTGGTCGTAGTATTCCTTGCAGGCGATTGCCCAGAAGAACGTCCAGTTCGGGATGACGCTGCTCCAGCCGCTCGGCACCTGGTCGGCGTACAGCGGAGACTGATCCTTCGAGCCGGGGACGAGGCGAAGACAGCGCTTCAGAATGTCCTGAACGCCGTATAAGTAATTGCTGACAAGCGCTTCGTTGCGGCTGTCGCCGACCCAGAACGTCTGCTCGTAAGCCGGGCAATCGACGAACGTATCCTCCATGCACAGCTTGGTCGTATGCCGGCTGATCTCCCAAATGTCGTTCAGCAGCGGGTCCGAGCATTCGAACCGGCCGATCTCGGCGACCGGGTAGTTGCTTTGAGCGAACGTTACGCCGTAAATCTTCACCGGAGCCGATGCCCCGCGCACATTAAGCGCCAAATACCGCAAGCCCCGGCGGACCGGCGTAGCGTACGTCTGTCTGCCCGACTTGGCGACGTACCGGATCGTATGGTCGAGCCCGTACGTCTGCTGGCGATAGTCGCCGGACATGTACTCGAAGCCGTACCCATCCAGCACCGTTCCCGCTTCCGCCTCGATCTCGAACGACAGGTAGCCGGAATACTCCTTGCCCAGGTCGAACAGCACCTCGGTGTCGAAGCCTTCGAACACGGGCACGACGCCCGCTTCCCCGTTCGGGATAACCGCGTTCTGAAGCTGCGCCGGAACGGCCAGCTTCACGTTCTCCTTCCGCCAGACGCACAGGCCGAAGACGTCCGCTTCCGATACGTATTTCAGCGGAATCGGCTTCGATACATCGGCATAGCGTTCCAGGTCCGACGCTCCCTTTACGTCGCCAAGCACGGCCTTGTACGTCTCGTCCTCCCAGTTCACCTCTCTCGACGGCTTATGATCGTAGATGACCGAGGTGTCGTACGGGCCGAGCGCAAGGAACGGCGATTGCGCTTCGCCCGCGCCGGGATAGGCGAAGCTGAGCTCGATCGGATCGTCGGCGTAGACGCCGACGTTCAGCTTGCCGTGATGCACCCGGGCCGTGGAAATGTCGATCAGCAGCAGGTTATCCCCCTCGCTCAGCTCGACGTCGACGTATCTTTCCGGCATGATGCCGTAGAAGCGCTCCGCTTCGACATGCTCTCCGTTCCAGGAAAAGCGCCTCAGACACTCTCCCCAAGCGAGGAAGCCGAGCGTCGCACGACCCGCCTTGCTGGCCCGGACCGTCGTCGCCACGTAACCGGTGAATTGCACGATATCCGCATGCTCCTCGCTGCCCGGCGACATGACGGCGCGAACGTCCACGACGGTCGATAACTTAAACGTGCGCACCTTGGCCAGCGACTCGACGCGTACCGGGTAAACGGTTTCTTCCGTCAGCAGCGGAATGTCGCGAGGCTTCATCGACGTCCATGGCGCCATGCCGACTTCCCCTAGCTCGACGGAACTCGCCCAGCCCGAGTCGTCGTACCCGGGGTTCATCCAGTCGCCGTCCCAGTCCCGCGCGTCCACGTATTCGGCGAACGCCTGCTGGCACGACATGCGCGGCGATCTCGGATGTTGGCCTTGGTGAACCGACGTCAGCCAAGAGGCGTCGCTCTTCAAGCCGACTTCGCCGGAGCCGTAATCAAGCTGGGCCAGCAGCCCGCCCCGCCCCCGCAAATAGTAGAACGTCGACACGCCGAAATGCAGCACGAGCGCTGCGATCGTGTTCGGCTGCCCCGGCCGGAGCAGATGCCCCACTTCATAGGTGTCAAAGGATTGCTCGAACGGCCACGACCGCACCGGCCCCCGCCCAACCTGCGTTCCGTTCACGTACATCACGTACCTGGAATCCGCCGAAATGCGCAGGGACGCCGATTCCGTCCCTGCGGCCGGAACGTCGAACGTCCTTCGAAAGCACCTCCACTCGTTGCGCGGGCTTTCTTCTCCATCTCCCCATATCCACAAAGCTTGCCAGCTCATGCTCCCACACCTTTCATCGATAGTCGTTCCTCTCTTCATTGTAAAAAATCGGGACGGCAACGTTATGGGTTGATCGCGACTTCAATTAGGCTTATGATGACTTCATTGAAGCTCAGATTGACGGCTGGGGCGGACAGGAGAAAAACGAGAACGAGGGATGGGCATGAGAAAATCGGGAGTCTGGCTGGAAAAAGGAGAGCTGTTCTTCCATAACGGTCTGAATATTTACGTCAACCGGGTCAGCGAGCGGTTCGACCTTCCGAAACACGAGCACGATTTTATCGAAATTTGCTACGTCTGGTCAGGCAGCGGCTTTCATTATATCGGCGAGGAGACGATCCGCGTTTCCCAGGGGGATTTGTTTTTCCTGCCGGTCGGCGTCTCCCATATTTTCCGTCCGTCGTCTCCGAACGCGAAGGAGCCGCTTCTGATCGTCAATTGCATTTTCGAAGAGAAGCTGTTCCGCTTCTTGACGTCGATTCTGCCGGCGGAATACGGCTTGTACCGCTTCCGTCGGCTCGCGGCCGAATCCAGCGGTTGGCTGCGGATGCGGGAGAAAGCCGGAGAATTCGGAAGGCTGTTCGACTCCCTGCACGCCGAGTTCGAGAGCAAGCGGACCGGCTTCGAGACGATGCTCGTCGGCTTGCTGCTGCAGCTGCTGATCGGGATGGAGCGCGCCTTGGAACCGGAAGCCGCCGCGGTCGGCGCCGTTCCCGCCCGGATCGAGCGGGCGCTGCACTACATTCGGGAGCGGCTTCAAGAGAAAATCACGTTAGCGCAGGTCGCGAGACACGCCGGCATCGGCGAAAGACAACTGCAGCGCGACCTGAAGGAGCGGACGGGACTAAGCTTCAGCGCCCTCCTGCAAAAGGAAAGGATCGACCGCAGCCGCGAGCTGCTCGCCGATCCTTCCTTCTCTTCCTTAACCGTCGCCGACGTCGCCGCCCGCTGCGGCCTCCCCGATCTCAAGCGGTTCCACCGCCTGTTCAAGCAGACGACGGGCGTGACTCCGGGACACTACCGCGAGCGTGCCCGGAGAGTGCGGAGCGTTTAACGCGGCTTCGGCTACAGATATACGAACGGCTCCTTAGCGTCGACGAACTTCACCGGCAGCCCGTCCGAGATCGGGAGAAGCCATTCGGCCAAATATTTCATTCCCCATTCTTCGGTACGTTCATGGCCGACGACAATCATCGCCTTGTTCATGCCCAGCATGGCGGCGTCGTTGACGTAGGCACACAACGTCCATTCCGTTATATCGCCGCATACCATCACGTCCAGCTCCCGCTCCCTCATCAGTTCCATCGGCATCTCTTCTCTTCCAAGCCCCAGACTCCCGCCCCCGACGAGGACGCCGATTCGAGAGCAAGGAGATTCCGGCCGCCCGACGATCCTCACCGCCTTCATCCCCAGCTTCCGCTTCAGGAATCCGGCCAGCTCCCCGACCGTCGTCGGCTCGATCCCGTACGCCCAAGGCGATGCCGGGTCAAGCTTCTTGTCCGCCCAGCCGAGCTCGCGAACCCATCCCTCGTAAATCAGATCGCTGTGGGCCATATGCATATGATCGTGGAATCTCCAGACGGCGATCCCGTTGTCGTCGAGAAGCTTCTTTTTGGCCCGGTATACGGGATCGTCCTGCAGCCACTCCACCTTGTCGGCACCAGTGAAATACGTCGGCTCGTGCGTAATGATCAGATTCGCTCCGATGGCGATCGCTTCCCGAATGACGTCCACGGTCGCCGTAAAAGTCGTAACGATTCCGGCGACCTCCATGTCCGGGCTTCCGCTGGCCAGCACATCGCTCGTCTGCTCCAGCTTGCGTCCGCCGCAGCTCTTCTCCAGTACGCGATCGATGATTTCCTGCACTTTCATTGTTCCGCAGCTCCTCTCCTGGTCAATGTCCTTATCCTTTAACGGCTCCAATAACGACGCCGCGAGTTAAATATTTCTGCATCGGCGGCAGGACGACCAGAATCGGCACGATCCCGAGCACCGCCATCGCCATGCGCACCGCGCTGCTCGGCAAGTCTACGGAGCCCGCTCCGAGAGCGCTGCCCGCCTGTCCCGAATTCAGGTATTGAATGTTGTTCATCAATTGGACCAGAAGGTTCTGGATGCCGTAATACTGCGGCTTGCTCACGTAATACAGAGCATTGATCCAGTCGTTCCAGTACGCGAGCCCCATGAACAGGCCGACGGTCGCCAGAACGGGAACAGAGAGCGGCAGCATGATGCGGAAGAATGTTCGCGTCTCGGTCGCCCCGTCGATCTGGGCGGATTCGATCAAGTCGATCGGCACGTTGCTTTTGAAGTAGTTGCGTACGAGAAGCACGTTGAATCCGTTCGCCAGCAGATTCGGAACGATCAGCGACGCCAGCGTATCCTTAATATGAAAATATTGCGTCCACATGATGTAGGAAGGCACGACTCCGCCGCTGAACAGCATCGTGAAGAAGACGACGAACGCCAGCGTGTTGTGATATTTGAAGTCCCTCCGCGACATCGGATAGGCGAGCATGCTCGTGATCAGCAGCCCGACGGCCGTGCCGACGATCGTCACGAAGAACGAAACGCCGTACGCTCTCAGAAACGTATACGCCGAAGCCTTCAAATACAAGTAGGCGTCCATGCTGAATTCCTTGGGGAAAAAGCTGTAGCCGTCGTTGATCAGGCTGGACTCCTTCGTAAAGGAAGCGACGACGATGAGAACGAACGGCAGGAAGGCAGCCAGCGTGACGAGTCCCATCATGATGGCGGAAAACAGGACGAAGGTTCGTTCCCCTCTCGTTTGGATCATGATCTTTCCTCCTAGAACAATGCGTTTTCCGAATTCACCCGTTTAACAATGGCGTTCACGACGACGACGAGCATGAAGCCGACGAGCGATTGGTACAGGCCCGCCGCCGCCGACATCCCGATATCGTTCAGCTGCATCAGCGCCCGGTAGACATACGTGTCGATCGTCTGGGTCGTGCTGTACAGAGCGCCGGCGTTGAGCGGAACCTGGTAGAACAAGCCGAAATCGGAATTGAAAATTCTGCCGATCGATATCAAGCCCAGCACGATCACCGTCGGCTTAAGCAGCGGCAGCGTGATCGTCCGGATCTGGCGCAGCTTGCCCGCCCCGTCGATCTTGGCGGCCTCGTAGATGCTCTTGTCGATTCCGGCGATGGAAGCGAAATAGACGATGGACCCGTAACCCGCCGTTTTCCACATTTGAATAAAGACCAGCAAATAGGGCCAATACTTGGCCTCGGAATACCAGTTCAACTCCGGCAACCCGAGCGGACGAAGGATCGACTTGTTGACGAAGCCGCTGTCCGCGTTCAAGAAAGCGAATACCAGCATCGAGAGAACGACCATGGAGATCAGATTGGGCAGCACCAGACCGGACAGAAACAGCTTCGAGTACAGTTTGCGCAGCAGCTCCGACATCAGAATCGCGATGAAGATCGAGATGACCGTGCCGAGAACGATAAACGCAAGGTTGTAGAGCAGCGTATTTCTCGTCATAATCCAGGCGTCGGTCGTCTTGAACAGAAACTGGAAGTTGTCGAAGCCGACCCAGTCGCTGGCGAAGATGCCCTTCGCATAGTTGATGTCCTTGAAGGCGATAAACACGCCGAACATGGGAATATAGCTGTTGATCAGAAAATAGAGCAAACCCGGAGCAGCCAGCATCAGGAGCGGCGCCGTTTTCCTCCACTCGCTCGGTCTTCCGTATTCGTGTCTCATTGCGTTGGACTCCTTCATTACGGAAAATGGAACCTTCGGCAGGCTCCATTTTCCTTCATGCTACCTGTATTTACTTTCCTTGCGACGCGAGCCACTGGTCGAGCTGCTCCTGCTTGCTCTTGATAAGGTCCGCGGCTCCCGCGTCGTTCAGCGCTTTGACGAATTTCGGCAAGGTTGTCTCCGGATCGAGGGAACCGGTCACCAGACCCGGCAAATACTGATTCACGACGTTGTTGACGGCGCTGATCTGCGTCTTCACCTGGCTTTGATCGAAGATAAAGCCGAAGTACGGCGAACGTTCCGTCTCCTTGTTCTCTCTTAGCTTCAGCTCGATGTCGGACCAGCTAACGCCCTCGAACTGGTATTGAAGAGACTCCGAGCCGACGATGCCCGTGCTGAACATGGCGGTGTACGGCACCGTGTTCGCGTCCTTGCCGTCCGGGAACCTGACATGGTGCTCGTCGACCTTCACGTAGTCCTCGCCTTCGATTCCGTACAGGATCGTATTGATCAGCTTCTCGTCGGTGTAGAGCAGATTGAGGAACTTGACCGCGGCCTCCGGCGCCTTGGACGTGCTGGATACCATCCAGCTGACGGCGTTGACGGCGCCGGTGTCGAAGTAGAACGGCGAAATCCGCTTCGCCTCGACGTTCTTGCCCGATTGCGCGCTGATCGTCTTGCCGATCTCCAGCCCGCTGTAGCCCCCAAGGAAGGAGAATTCGCGTCCGGAAGCGATCATCTCCATCGAGGTAATCGTCGTCGTCGCCGCATCCTTCTGCAGATACCCTTTGTTGTACCAGTCTCTCATCATCCGCGCGCCGTTCTTGAACAGGTCCGTCTCGTAGAAATTGACGACTTTGCCGTCGTCGCCGACTACGACGCCGACTCCGGTCGTATCCGTCAGAAAATCGACCTTGTGCTTTCCTTTCAACAGATTGACCAGGTTCGTATCGCTCGGATTCACGTTTATCGGCCCGAACGGCACGACGTCGGGATTCGCGTTCTTGACCGCCTCGAAGACGGCCGGAAGATCTTCCGCGGATTCGATATCGTCCGCGCTAAACCCCGCTCCCTTCAGCATGTCCGCATTGTAGACGAAGCTGATCGGCAAGGCCATTCCCTTGTTCACCGGAATTCCGTAGATTTGGCCGTTGATCGTGTTCGCCTTCAGCAGGTCCGGACCGAAATCCTTGTCCAGAATCGCGGTCATCTCTTTGCCGTGTTGCGCGAGCAGATCGTCCAGAGCGTAAACCTGATTCTTCGACACGTAGTTCGAGAATTGGCCCAGCGTCGTGAAGATGTCCATCTTCTCCCCGCTTTGAAGCGCCAGGTTGACCTTCTGCGCGTAGTCGGCCGGTCCGTAGACCCGATAATCGATCTTGACTCCGATCTTGTCCACCGTAATCGCGTTGATCGCGTTCGCGACCCTGCTCAGATCGTCCGGAATCCGGTTGAAGGACGGCATCGCGAACACGATTTCCTCCACCTTGCCGGAGTCTCCGCCGTCAGACGACGGATTCGGGCCGCTGCACGCCGTCAAGACCGATCCGCCAAGCGCCGCCGCCATACATAACGCCGCCAGCCCCTTTTTTCTATTCATCGAGTTGCCTCCCGTCTGCTGGTTTCGCTTTCAGTTTACCGGGTCGCGAGCGGAACGGCTTTCAAAAAAACGATCTGATTTTTTAAAAAACAGCGCTGTTGAGCTTAGGATTTATGCCGCGAGCGGTAGGCGAGCGGCGTCTCCCCGGTAAGCTTCTTGAATACGGTCGAGAAGTAGGAGAGCGTGTCGAAGCCGGTCTCCAGAGCGATCTCGCTGACGCTCGCCCGGCTCTCGAGCAGCTGCTGCTTGGCGGCATGAATGCGGCATTCGTTCAAGTACTCCTTAAGGGTCAGCCCCGTCTCGGACTTGAACACCTTGGCCAAATAATCTCCCGTCAGGTAGACGTGGGCGGCGACGTCCTCGCGGCTCAATTCCCGCTTGCAGTTCTCATGAATATAACGCTTCGCTTTCTCGACGACCCCTTCGGATTTCAACGCTTCCCGGATTGAATCGATCGTCTTGCCGGCGATCGCTTGGGCCCACTTCATGAAATCGAACACGCTGCTATCGGCCTGCTGCGCCAGCTGCTGGATCGTCTCGTCGGCGAACAGGCGATGCGCCTGAATATGATTTCTGAGGAGCAGCGAATAGACGACCTGCATGAAATCCTCCCGAATGGCATGCAGAGTCGCCGGATCCAGCTTGTTCCGCGCGGCCAGCGTCTCCAGCTCCTTCTTCAGGGCGTTGACGATTTGAACCTTTTCCCTCTGGACGAACATCACCTCGAACCGCTCCATGTCCAAGGCATAACGCTCCGTCGTATCGTAAGCGAGAGGCTCGTTCTGGCGGTGAACCTTCCCCCGGAAGATCAAATTGGCCGCATCGAGCTGCTCCAGCTCCTCTCGCGCGCGGGATAAGCCCGCGATAGACACCGTCTCGCCCACGTAACAGGTGATCGTGCATTTCAAGTATTGTTCGCACAGCCGGATCAGCCTCTCTCCGATTTCCCGGAGCCGCTCCGCATCGATAGAACCCTCCAGAATCACGGCGTTGTAGAAGGCGAATTCCGTCTGGTACGGGAGAACCCTTTCGTGATCGACCTGCCGGAACAGCGCCTCCGAGACCAGATTCGATAGCGCGTACAGAAAAATGCTGCCGTCCCACGGATCGCCGATCTGCGATTTCTGGGCGCCGACGAGAAGCAGAACGCAGTCTCCGCGAACGGACAACTCCAGCTCCCGCTTGCGAATTTCGCTTTGGATCAAATCCTCTCTCGGAGAGATCGCCGCAGTCAGCACGTCCCTCCAGAAGTTTTTTTCCACCCAGGTCTTGTTTTTGAGCCAGCTTAACCCGAGCTTGCTGTACTCGCCCAGCATGCGCCTCATCTTCAGGGCGTCCACGGCTTTGCCTACCGCGGCCTCCAGCTTCGGCTTATCCAGGGGCTTGACGAGATACGCGTCGGCGCCGTAGGAAATCGCGGCGGAAGCGAACTCGAAGCTCTCGTGACAGGTGAAGAAAATAAAGCCGCCGCCGTATCCCCGGTCCCGCGCCCATTCGATCATGTCGAGTCCGGAGCCGCGCGGCATCTCGATGTCGCAGAGGATGAGATCCGGCCGCTCCGCCTCGAACAGCAGCTTGGCGTCCTGAATGTTGTAGGCGGTCATCGGCTCGCGAATCCCGAAGCTGCTCCAATTGACGATGCGGAGCAGAGCTTCGACCGTAGGAATATCGTCGTCGATCAATAAACAGCGCATGTTTACTCCTCCTGCGTCGAAGGTTCGTCGTTCGGCGTTGCCGGTATCCACAGCTCCGCCCTTGCCCCCGATGGCTCGGCGTTCGAAAGCCGGAGCAAATCCTCCCGCTTGTACAGCAATTGCAGCGTTCTGCGCACATTGGCGATTCCGATGCTCGCGCCGCTCTCCGGCTCTTCGCCGGACGCGAAGCTCTTTAACCATTCGGGAGGGTAGCCTCCGCCGTTGTCTTCGATCGAGATCTTGACGAAGGACGCTCCTTCCCGCGTCTCGATGCCTGCCCGAATATAGATCGACAGCATCTCTCCGTAAAACATCGCATGCTTGAAGACGTTCTCGATGAACGTCTGAATCAGGAATTGAGGAACGAGCGATCGGCCGGCCTCTTCCCGGATCTCCAGCATGTAGAAAATCTGATCGGGATATCGGATCTCCTGCATGCGAATGTAATTGACCGCGTGCCGGATCTCCTCCTCCAACGGGACGACGGCCAGTCCGCCCTTGAACATGTAACGAAGATGCTCGGACAGGTGTTGAATCAGGCTGCGGATCTCTTCATTCTTGTTCCGGTACGTCAAGCTGGTTACGGTAGAGATGGCGTTAAGGAAAAAGTGCGGCCGGATCTGCATTTGCAAGTATTTGATTTCCGCGCGGCTTCGCTCGATCTGCTCCTCGTAGGATTGAATCTTCAAATCCGTAATCTCCCGAACCATGGACCGAAGGGAATGGAACAATCTCGTGAATTCGACGGAATACGGGGAGCCGTCGGGGATCTGAAGCTCCGTCTGGCCCTTCTCGACCTCCTTGGCCGCCTTGACCAGCTCGAGCACCGGCTTCAGCACATCCTTGGCCAGCCTGCGGAGAACGAGCGGCACGACGACGACGGAGACCAGCGCCAGCAGCGCGATGGTCCATTGGATCAGCTTCAGCTTCGAGAAGACGCTCGTCTTGGCGACGAGATGGGTGATCCGGCCGAATTCGGCAATCGGCTCGGAGATCGTCAGATAGCGCCCCCCGTATGCGCCGTTCAGCTCCTCCAGGGTCGCGACGGCCTCCAGACCTCCGTCGCTCGATGCGAGCACGGTTCCTTCCCGATCGCTCAACACGTATTGGTTCCGATCGCTGCCCGTCAGGTTCACCATAGCCAGCAGCGTATCCGCCTTCGCCAGCGTACCGAAGGTCATTCCGGAATACGTGATGAACTTAAACAAATAATGAACCCCCTGAATCTCGAAAACCTTCCATTCCTCCATATCCAGCGAAGGATCGGGCGGGAAAGCGTAGCGCTCGATAAAGTCGATCAGCATGAGCTTATCGTCCGAGTCGATGCGGGAGCCGATCTGGGCGAGCAGGCGTTCCTCCGACAGCCGGATGAACAAGCCGTCGCTTGAATCGTAGCCGGACATCTTGGCCGTCAGCGCTTTCTTGAGCTGAATCGCGCTGAAATAGCGGTCGCTCTCGTTCAATTGCCCGTAAGCGGCCGCCGTATCGACGTGACTTTCGAATATCTCGGTCAAATCCTTGGAAAAGTTGGACAGATCATTGCGGATATTGGCTTGATAAAGAAGGAGCGTATTGCGCGCGTTGCTCAGCGTGTTGTTCCTGACAACCTCCAGCGAATATACGTTGCTCAGGACGAGAACGGCGAACAGAATCGCGACAATGATGGTCAATTGCAGGGAAAACTTGAAAACGATGCCGTTCGTGCGCATCCGGCGCTCTCTCCCTCCTTCCGCATTCAGAAGCCCCCGATTTCGAATCGATATTCGAAATCAGGGGCTTGCGGCAACTTATCGGTCAGGGGCGAGTCGGCGGTTCTCCCAACGCCCAATTCAGGCCGTCCGCAATCGTCTCGTTCCAGAAATCCCAGGTATGGGCCCCCGGGCTCTCCCGGTAAGTATGATCGA
This sequence comes from Cohnella sp., assembly GCF_041641335.1. Taxonomy (NCBI): domain Bacteria; kingdom Bacillati; phylum Bacillota; class Bacilli; order Caryophanales; family Paenibacillaceae; genus Cohnella; species Cohnella sp. Next base: position 20,683 of record NZ_JBEPYQ010000093.1, read on the forward strand.
CCCGTTCCCGAACGAGAAATTCATGGAACCTGCGATTCACGTCGAGCAGGAAATCTTCCGTTCCGCAAGCCATATACAGGCTTGGAAGCTCCGCTCCGCTCTCCGTCAGCCGGCGGACAAGCGCTTCGGGGTCCTTGTCGCTGCCCAGAAGACGGGTCAGGTCCCCGAACACGCTGCGGTAATAGCCGTAATCGGCAATCCCGTCCTTGAATCCGGGTTCTATATTCGCGATATTATAGGGAATGATAGCCGAAGACAAGGCGATAATTTTACCGAACCGGTCCGCATACTTGTAGCCGTTGCGAATCGCTCCGTAACCTCCCATGGACAATCCGCCGATAAACGTATCCTCTCGGGCGGCGGACAGCGGGAGGAGCTTGCGGGTGAAGTCGACCAACTCTCTCCCCAGGTATTCCCCGTAAAGCGCGCCCCTATCCTCATCGTCTACATAGAAATGGTTTTCGCCGGACGGCATAATGACGGCGATCCGATACCGGTCCGACAGCTCCCGGATTCGGGAGAAGTTGATCCAATCGGTATGCGTGCCGGAGTATCCATGGAGCAGGTACAACGTCTTCAACGGCCCGGACGAATTCTCGGGTGCGGAATGCACCGGAGAATCCATCGGAACGAGCGCGGTCAGCGGAATTTCCCGGCGCAAGCTTTGCGAGAAAAAATGAATATTCAAGGTTGCCATGGGCACTCCTCCTCGTAGGATCGTTTAGACCTGGTAGGTCATCGTTTCTCCCTTATCGTCGACATACCGAATCACGGTTTGAAAGTCGTTCAGATCGATAGAAAGCTCGCAGCTTAGCTCGCCTTTGCTCCAACGCAGCCGAACTTCGTCTGCGCGGGATTCGACAACGTCGAATTGTCCGTCGAACGCTCCGTATTCGTTCCGGAATCGGATCAGCTTCAGGAGCCGCTGAACGACCGGCTTCTCCAGCGCTTGCTCGATCTCTTCGGCGGTGTAATTATGCCGGTTGATTTCGCGCCCTTCCCCGGTCAACGCGACGCGTTCCGCGTCGTTCTCTCCGGCAAGCAAACCGACGTAATAGACTTGCGGGATTCCCGGAACGAAAAATTGGATCGCCCTTGCCGCCATATATGCGTCGTCGTCGCCGTTCAGCGCGCTGTAGTACGTGCAGCGAATCTGATGAACGTCGAACCCGTCGGCCGATTTATGCTCGTCCGACAATATCAGGCTCAGATTGGCCCCCCTGTCCACGCATAGATCGACCAGCTTTCTCGCTTCGGCCGTGTCGACCAGATCGTCCAGATCGGGCTTGACGGGAATGCCGTCGTGGCAATCCAGCATCGTGAACTGCTTGCTCGGCCGATCCTTCAAGTACCGGTAAAGCTCGCCGTTCGACCGCTTGACCAGAGTCTCCAGCACGCGGTAAGGCAAAATAAAGTCATAAATCCAGCAGCCGTGCTCGGCCAGCTTATACTGCGTGCTGTAGTGCGCGTGCACCTCCGGCAGCAGCTCGATTTCGAGGGAATCCGCGAGCTCCTTGATCTCGTCGAGAAAGGCGTAGATGTCCGGTTCGACGAAGAAGCAGCTCGTTCCCAGCTTCTTGATCACGTAGCCTACCGCGTCCAGCCGAACGATCTTGACGTTCATCCGTTTGAAATTTTCGAAGAACGAACGAAGCAGCCGCATCGTCAACGGCGAATGCACATCCAGGTCGATCTGCTCGGACGGATCGGTCTTGCCGAACGTCGTCCAGACTTTGACCTCCTCGCCGGCCTCTCCTCCTATCCGATACGCGGAATAAGGGAGCGGGCGCCTTAAGAACATTTTGTCGATGTCTTCCTGAACGGGCATTCCGTCCGCCCATATTTTATCCAGCGGAAGGAACAGGTCGGCATACTCGGAATCCCGGCCGCGGGCCAGGAAATCCTGGAAGTAAGGCGACTGTCTGGAGATGTGGTTGACCATCAGATCGACCAGAACGTCGAACTTCTCCCCGATCTCGCGAATGTCGTCCCAGGTTCCGAAGCTCGGATCGATCTCCAGATAGGTCAGCGGCGCGAACCCCCTGTCTCCCGAGGAGGGGAACGGCGGCAGAAGGTGCACGCCTCCTTTAAAAATGTCGGAGAAATGCGTTGTCATGATTTGATGGAGCGTCTTGAGATCCCCGCCCAGAGAGTCGGGGTACGTGATCAATTGCACTTGATTTTTAATCGTCATCCTTCTCACCTCTTACAATCCGTATAGTGCCCTAATCTTGTCCAGCGCGGGCAAATCCACGACCGCGCCCGTAAACTTCAGCTTGTACGCGCTCACGGCAAACCCGAGGGATATCGCTTCCCGAAGCGTATGCTCTTTGATGAGGCCGGTATAGAAGCCGGACCAGAACGCGTCTCCGGCGCCGGTCGTATCCGCAACCTCCGAGGCCAGCGTAGGGAAGCGGACGATTTCCGTTCCGTTGGAGACCAAGGCCCCTTCCTTCCCCATCGTCAGGATGACCAGCCCGGCTCCCAGGCCCAAAAACTTCTCGACTTGATTCTCGGGGGAATCCGGACCGAACAACCTCTCCGCGTCATCGTCAGATGGCTTGACGATATCCGCCATGCCGATCAGAGACTTCACGAACGACGTCCCGTCTTCGTCCTTCGGCCAGAGCATCGGGTGATAATTGGGATCGAATCCGATCCGTACGCCGTGCGATTTCGCGGCCGCAATCATGCTCTCGATGGCGGTCCTTGCCGGCGTTCTCGATACGGGCCAGCACGAAAAGTGCAGCAGCTTGGACTGCCGCAGCAATTGTTCCTGCTTCGGTCCGAATCCGATTTGATAGTCCGCGCTCCGATAAAAAATCGGAACCGGCGTCGACCGGCTCTTGGTCAGCAGAACCAGGCTCGTAGCCTGATCGACCGTCTCGACGAATAGCGGATCTATGTCCCCCTTGCGCAGTTGCCGAAGCAGATATTGTCCCAATCCGTCGTTTCCGACTGCCGCTACCAGCTGCGATTGTCCTCCGAGCTTCCTGACGTTCATCGCGATGTTCGCCGGAGATCCCCCGAAGTATTTATGATAAGCCTCGCTCTCATGAGTATCCCCGTATTCCGCCGAAATCAGATCGACCAGAAGCTCCCCGACCGTCACTACATCATTCTGCCCCTCCCGCAAGACCAAGGGGCGATCCCATTCAAGCACCTGCCAACCTCCCGTTCCTGTAATTGGGCGAGCGGCTCCTCTCTATTCAGGAGAACTCCGAAATTTTCACGTCGTGCCTCTCTCCAGCAGCCGGACGGGAAGAATCGTTTCCAACGGCGTTTCCTCCCCCGTGATTTGCTGAAGCAGCCGCCCCACCAGCAGCTTCCCCATCTCCCGGATCGGCTGCTCGATCGTCGTCAATTCGTCCGCGCCGCCGATCGGAATCCCGTCATAGCCGACGACCTTGACTTGCTCCGGAACCTTCTTGTCCAGTCGGCGGCATTCCTTGATGACCTGCAGCGCGAGCAGGTCGCTGCTGGCGAATACGCCGTCGATGTCGGGATGCTCCCGGAAGAGCTCGCGAACAAGCGACTCGTATTCCTTGTATTTAAATCCGTTCAAATCCGTTTGGCGAACGACGTAATCGACCCCCTGCCCCCGAACCTGCCCGATAAAGGCGTCATGCCTCTGCTTGGCCAGCAGGTTAAGCTGCAGACTTCCGCTCAGGTAGGCGATTTTACGGCAGCCTTTCTTGAGCAGCAGGCTCGTGGCCAGCATGCCCCCGAGATAATTGTCGGACGAAACATGCGGAATGGCATTGGAGATTCGACGATCCAGGGTCACGAGAGGAAGCTTGATCGCCGCGTATTCTTCCACCCTCATCGTGTGGCTGCCCATAATGATTCCGTCGACCTGACTGGCTCGCAGCAGCTCGATATACTCCTTCTCCTTCTTCTTGTTCAGCAGCGAATTGCACAGCATCAGCTTGTAGCCGTGTTTATAGGCGTAGTATTCGATATGTTTGGTCATTCCGGAAAAAAAAGGATGAGAAATATCCGGAATGATGAGTCCGATGACATTCGACTTTTTGCGGGACAGAGATCGGGCCAACTCGTTGGGCTGATAATTCATCTCCGTCATCGCTTCATGCACTTTTCTTTTCAGATTGTCGCTTAAATACCCCCGGTTGTTGAGCACCCGGGAGATCGTCGTAACCGACACCCCGACTCGTTCTGCGACATCCTTTATCGTGACGACCTTCAATGAAATCCTCTCCTTGTCGCAAAACCAAGTTGTCAACCGGTTGACACGACGACCGTCGAAAAGCCGATCGCGATGATCCGACCGACTTGATCCGTGCGGCTATCGATCCGGGACCTCTTGGGCGGCGCCCCCCCGATCAGGTCGTCTCGCGCTCGACGAGGTCTACCGGGAAGGAATGTATTCCGGCAACCTGTTGACCGTCGATCTGCTTGACGATCATATCGACCGTGCGCTCGCACATCTCGCGAATCGGCTGCCGGATCGTCGTCAAGCCGGGCAGGATCAACGATGCGAGCGGAACGTCGTCGTAGCCGATCAGCTTCATCTCCTGCGGAACCCGCTTCCCCAGCCGTTGGCAGGCCCGCAATATTTCAACGGCAATCAAATCGCTGCTCGCGAACACGCCGTCCACCTCCGGATGCTCGCGCAGGAACCGCTCGATCTCCTCGTCGTTCCCATTGGGGATCGTATCGCCGGACGGCAACTCGCGGCAAACCGGTTCGATGCCGGCTTCGCTCATCGCCTCTTCGAAACCGCGGATTCTCCCATGGGCCAATAAAGCCTGATGATGCGGACCGTCGACGCCGCGATAGACGCAAGCCGGCTTGCGGCAGCCTTTCTCGATCAGCAAACGGGCGGCCAACATACCTCCCCCAACGTTATCGGAGGTAATAATCGGAATCTTGTCCGAGACGTATCGGTCGAAAGACACGATGGGCAGGTCCAGATGAAGATAATGCTCGATCTCCAGCACCGAGCTCCCCATCACGATCGCGTCCACCTGGTTTTTCTTCAGCATTTCCACATACTTGCGCTCTTTGGCGACGTCCCGGTTCGAGTTGCAAAGCAGCAGCCTGTATCCCCGCTGCCCCGCGCAATCCTCCAGGTGGTAAGCCAGCTCGCCGAAAAAGGGATGAGCGACGGAAGGGATGATGAGTCCGATCATGTTCGACTTTCTTCGGAACAGCGCGCGCGCCATCTCGTTGGGCTGGTAGCGCAGTTCCCTCATCGCCTGGCTGACTTTATCTCGCGTTTTCTGACTGATATATCCCCGATTGTTCAGCACGCGGGACACCGTCGTTACGGAGACGCCCGCCTTTTGTGCTACGTCTTCGATCTTCGCCATGAACGAACCACCTAGCGTTTTTTAAGCCCATTATAAGCTTATCTCCGGATGAATAGGGCAACTTTATTTCAGCGCGCCTTCCGTAATGCCCTTAATAATTTGGTTTTGCAGGAACAGATATAGCAGCAATACAGGGATTATGGTCATGACCAGACCCGCCATCAACGGCGAGAAGTCCACCGAGTAAGAGGAGAAAAAGCTGTACGTCGACAGCGGCAAGGTTTTCAGCCCCGGCGAAAGCAGCACCAGGCTCGGCAGCAAATAATCGTTCCAAATCCACAGCACGTCCAAGACCAGCAGCGTCACGACGACCGGCTTGAGCAACGGCAGAACAATTTGGAAAAAGGTTCTGGCCCGCGAGCTTCCTTCGATAAAGGCGGATTCCTCCAGCTCGTACGGAATGCCTTTAATAAAGCCATGGAAAGTAAAGACGCCGAACGGAATGCCGAAACCCATATACATAAACAGCAAGGTTATTTTCATGTTCAACAGCTGCATATTGCCGTAAATCATGACCAGCGGAATCATGATGACCTGGAAAGGAATCGTCATCGACGCCAGCATCACGAAGAACAGCGCCTTGTTCAGCTTCCACTTGAACCGGACGAACAAGTACCCCGTCATCGAGGAAAACACGAGAATGAGCAGTACTCCGAATACCGTGATGAGCATCGAATTGGCGAAGGCCTGCATGAAGCCCATGTTCTTGAACGCGCTGACGTAGTTCGAGAAATCCAGGCTGGTCGGAAGGGACAGCGGATTCTCGACGAAGTATTGCGTCTTCTTGAACGAGTTCATGAGGATCAGCAAAAAGGGAAACAGGAACACGAGCAGCAGCCCGTACAGCAGCAACGAAGGAAGCTGCTTCAGCAACGGTTTAGACCTCATCAGGACTCGACCTCCAGTCTCTTGAGCATGAATGACTGGGTCAACGCGATTATAGCCACGACGGCGAACAGAACGACCGCTTCCGCTTGCCCGATGCCGTATTCATTTGACAGAAAAGCCTTCTGAACGATATGGTACGAAGCCAGCTCGGTCGAATTAAACGGTCCGCCCTTGGTCAAGGCCAGATTGATGTCGTAAGTCAGAAAGGAACGGGAGACGGAAAGGAAGACGCAGATGACGATCGCGGGAATCGACAGCGGCAGCGTGATTTTCCGCAAGATCGCTCTTCCGCCCGCCCCGTCGATCCGCGCCGCCTCCAGCACGTCCGCGGGCACGCTGGAAAAACCGGCAATATAAATGATCATCAAATAACCGGCCAGCTGCCATGCCGTGGCGATGACCAGCGCCCAGAAGGCCGTGTCCGTATCGGTCAGCCACGAAGTTTCGAACCAGGACCAACCGTACTTCTCGCCCATGAACGGAAGCACCTGGGAGAAGAGCGTCTGCCACAAGTAACCCAGCACGATGCCGCCAATCAAATTAGGCGTGAAGAAGCCCGTTCTCAGCCATTTTTCTCCCCGGATACCCCGGGAAAGCGCTAGCGCGATGAAGAAAGCCGCCGCGTTCGAGAGCAGCACCGTAAAAAACACGTACTTGATCGTAAACCAGAGCTGGGTCAGAAAAGCCTTGTCCCGAAACGTCTCCGCGTAATTGGAGAAGCCGGTGAACGAGTGGTCCGTCGTCCGGACGTCCCAGTCGGTAAATGTCAAATATAAGCCTACGATAAACGGAACGATAACGACCGCCGCGAACGCGAACAAGGATGGCCCCCCGAAAAAAAGAAAGGTTCCCGCGTTTCGTAATCCCGTTTTCTTGTTCATAATGCCGCCCCTTTACCGCCAAGTAATCTCAAGCTCGCGATATTGAACAAAAGAGGGGACGAGGGGGACCCCGTTCCCGTCTTTTGCGCGTTTTTTATTTTCCCGCCATGGACTTCCAGTAATCCTCTACTTCCTTCGCCAGTCCGGCGCGATCGAGCTTCTCCACCAGATATTTCTGCATCGAAGCGCCCGTCTTGGCCCAATAATCTTGCGGGAAGTAGTTGATGACGCCGATGTTGATGACATGGCCCTGATCGACAAAACCGGCTACGGCATCGGAGATGACGTTGCTGCCTTGAGCCTTGACGTCCTTATAAGGCAGCGCGAGTCCCATCTGGGTTACGATGGCGTCCTGCCCCTCCTGGCTCGTCACCATCCATTCGATAAACGCCTTGGCCGCCTCCTGCTGCTCGGGAGTCGATCCCGAGTTGTCGATGGCGAACAGCTTGGGCTCGCTGTAGGCGACATGGGTGTTGCCGAAGTCGGACGGATTGTCGCTGATCGGCACCGGAACGATGCCGAACTCCTGATCCCGGCCCTCTAGCGGACCGACGACCGCCCAGGTCCAGTCGCCCATGAAGTAGAAAGCGGCCTCTCCCTTGGCGAAATCGGCGCTGTCTTTGTTGTAATCGGCAACCAGCGGATCCTTCTTCCGCGCGTTGTATTTCTTCAGCAGATCGAACGTATCTATCAGACCCATGAATTGCGGATTGTCCGTCAGGCTGACGCTGCCGTTCTTCAGATCCTCGACGAACTTGCGATTCTCCTCCACGTTGCCCGTCTGCAGCGAATAGGTCAGTCCCAAATAATGCGCGCCCAGCGACCAATCCGCGCCGTGAATCATAACCGGCGCCTTGCCCGCCGCCTCTACCTTCTCGAGCACCGCGGCCAGATCGCTCCGCGTTTGGATCGAGGCCGGATCGAAGGAACCGCCGATCGCTTCCTCGACGACCCTTTTGTTGTACAGCAAGCCGTAGCCTTGCGCCGTCCACGGAATGCCCAGGAACTTGCCGTCCAGCAAAGCGCCGTCCACGGCGCCCGGCTTGGCCAGCTGCTCGTACTTGGCTTTCTCCGACTCCAGATCCAGGAACTTATCCTTGTACTGCAAGATCGTGCCCGGGTCGAGGTTGGCGATCGTCGCCGGATTGCCCGATGCGATCAGAGATTGGAACTTCTCCAGCTGAGCGCCGCCGATCGGCGTCGGGATCAGCTCGATCGTGACGTTCGGGTGCAGTTCGCGGTAGGTCTTGAACAGCTCCTCGAACACGGTATTGACTTCCGCCGAAGTATTGAAGAACGTAAGCTTGACATCCTTGGCCGGCTGGCTCGCGGAAGGCGACGAGCCGGATGAGGCGCTCGGCGACGACGCTTCGGGAGCCGCGCTCTCCTTCGCGTTCTTGTTGCCGGTGGAACACCCGGCCAGAACGGAAAGCAGCACAACGAGGCTCAAAGCTAGAGAGATACTCTTTTTGAATGGCAATTCGATTCCCCCTGATTCCTGAATTTGAAAGCGCAATCATCATCGCTTCACCATTATGATAACCGGTTGACATACAATGTGTCAACCGGTTGTCATAAATTCGGATTTTCAACTTTATTGTCGATGAGCAAAGGACCGAACCCGCCAATGAGCGGCGGATTCGGTCCTTACTCTTCCTTCTTATCCGTTCTAAATGATCTGGACCATATTCTCTGTTACTTTCTTGTAGGTTTGGAATATGCCCGAATCATGAAAGGGCAGTGGAATAACCCCTATTCCATGAGCTTTCTTAAGAAAGGCCTCGTT
>NZ_JBEPYQ010000094.1:0-28677 GCF_041641335.1 Cohnella sp.
TTTTGGCCTTGGCCCCGCGGCTTTGGGAGCGCCGAGGCACTTTTTTGGCCTTGGCCCCGCGGCTTTGGGAGCGCCGAGGCACTTTTTTGGCCTTGGCCCCGCGGCTTTGGGAGCGCCGGGGCACTTTTTTGGCCTTGGCCCCGGTGCTTGGGGAGCGCCGGGGCACTTTCTTGGCCTTCGCCCAGCTGCCCCGGTTCCGCTGAGACAATTTCTTGGCCTCCCCCCGGTGGCCTTGGCCAAGCAGCCCTGTGGGGCGGTCGTCTTTGTCGTTCCGGGACCGCTCCTTTCCCCTGTATCCCGAATAGGCTATAATAGATACGAAGAGTCGGACCGCCCACGACTTGGGACCTGTTGACAGGTCGCTGAACAATGAAGGGCGAGAAAGCGGGCGCAGACAATGCAAGTCGTGAAAATATCGCCGAGAGGCTACTGTTACGGCGTGGTCGATGCCATGGTGCTGGCGCTTCAGACGGCAAGAAATCTGGATCTGCCCAGGCCGATTTATATATTGGGTATGATTGTCCATAATAGTCATGTAACGGAAGCTTTCAAGGATGAAGGAATCATTACGCTGGACGGCCACAACCGGCTCGATATTCTGGAGCAGATCGACCAAGGCACCGTCATCTTCACGGCTCACGGAGTGTCTCCCGAAGTCCGCCGGCGGGCGAAGGAGAAGGGCCTGACGGTCGTCGACGCGACCTGCCCGGACGTGACGAAGACCCACGATCTGATTCGGGAGAAGGTCGGAGAAGGCTTCGAGGTCATCTACATCGGCAAAAAAAACCATCCCGAACCCGAAGGCGCGATCGGTATCGCTCCCGGTCACGTGCACTTGATCGAGAGGGAAGACGATATCGAGAAGCTGGAGCTGGATACGGAGAGAATCATCATTACGAATCAGACGACGATGTCCCAGTGGGATATCCGGCATCTGATGTCGCTGCTTCTGGCGAGATTTCCGACCGCGGAAATCCACAACGAGATTTGCCTCGCCACGCAGGTCCGTCAGGAAGCCGTAGCCGGCCAAGCGGGGGAAGCGCAGCTGTGCATCGTCGTCGGCGATCCGCGCAGCAACAACTCCAACCGTCTGGCCCAGGTTTCCCAGGAGATCGCGGGCGTTCCCGCCTATCGCGTGGCGGACGTGTCCGAGATCAAGCAGGAATGGCTGCAGGGGCTCGAACGGGTTGCGGTCACGTCCGGAGCTTCCACGCCGACGGCTCTGACGAAGGAAGTGATCGCCTATATCGAGCAGTTCGACTCCTCGGACCCGTCGACATGGCCGATCAAACGGACCGTTAATCCGAACAAGCTGCTGCCGAACGTCAAGGTCAAATCGGCAGAGACGAGTCAGTAAGTGCGGCTTCGCGGCCGTCTGCGTCATGGAAGGAGCATCCTATGCGTCGCCTACACTCGCTTGTTCGTTGGCTGAAATATAAGTATATCCTGCTGTTGAGGGCAAAAGGCGGCGCTTCTATCGTAGCGATGGGGTTTGCGATCGGCATCGCCGTGGAGATGTTCACGCTGCCGACGCTGGGAGTCGCGTTCGTGCTCATCTTCCCGCTCTGCCTGTTGCTCAGAGGCAACTTGCCGGCGGCGCTGATCGGCTTCGTCATCGGCAAGGTGATCTACATTCCGATGATGTACCCGAACTCCAAGGTGGGCGGCTGGATCTTGCCGAAGCATCTCAGCATTCATCTTCCGATCGTGCCCGAATGGATCAACCATCTGCTGCTGACGAATCTGAAGCTGATCGTCGGAGGAATGGTGGACGGGGCTCTGCTCGGGCTGCTGTGCTTCTTTTTGATCCGCTACAGCTTGAACGCCTACAAAGATAAGCGCAAAGATAAGCGCAAGCTCATTCGCGCCCGCTTGGAAGCGTGAGGTCAAGCGCCGACCGACGGTTCGCGCAAGCTGCATTCGCCGCAAGCTAAGGCGACGAATTCGTGCCGAGGATCAAAGCCCTATGTCACTTCAGGGTTGACATGGGGCTTTTTATCCTCTATATTTACTTTAGTGCTTAAAAGCGTATAAGCGTCACAGCGTATACGCGTTAATATATTCAGGAGAGTGAACGTCATGATCGTCATTACTTCCCCTCATATCGCAGAAGAAAGAATTAACGAAATCGTACGTCACATTGAGCAATCCGGCGTGCAAGCGCACGTATCCCGTGGAACCGACCGGACCGTCATCGGCATTATCGGCAAAGCCGAGCCGTCGCTTGCCGAACATATTCGTTCGATGAAGGGCGTAGAGAACGTCATTAAAATTTCGAAGTCGTATAAGCTCGCAAGCCGGGATTTCCATCCGGACGACACCGTTATCGAGGTTAAGGGCGTGAAGATCGGCGGCGACAACCTCGTCGTGATGGGCGGGCCCTGCGCGGTGGAGACGCCGGAGCAGATCGACGAGATCGCCAGACTCGTCAAGGCTGCGGGCGGCCAGGTGCTTCGCGGAGGCGCGTTCAAGCCGCGGACGGGACCTTACAGCTTCCAGGGCATCGGCATCGAAGGGCTCAAGTGGATGAAGGAAGCGGGAGACAAGTACGGGCTCGTGACGATTACCGAAGTCATGGCTCCGGAGTTCGTCGACGTCTGCGCCGAGTACGCCGACATTATGCAGGTCGGAACGCGCAACATGCAGAACTTCGACTTGCTGCGCAAGCTGGGAACGATCCAGAATCCCGTACTGCTCAAGCGCGGGTTCAGCGCAACCTACGACGAGTGGCTGAATGCGGCCGAGTACATTCTGGCCGGCGGCAACCCGAACGTCATGCTCTGCGAGCGCGGCATCCGCACGTTCGAGACGTACACTCGCAACACGTTCGATTTGGCGGCGATCCCGGTCATCCAGCAGCTGTCCCACCTTCCGGTTATCGCCGACCCGAGCCATGCGACAGGCCGCCGCGAGCTCGTCGAGACGATGACGAAAGCTTCCGTAGCGGCAGGAGCGAACGGCCTGATTATCGAAATGCACACCGACCCGGACAATTCGGCGACGGGAGACGGCGTTCAGTCGCTGTTCCCGGATCAATTCGCCAATCTGCTGAAGGAACTGGAGCAGCTCGCTCCGCTCCTCGGCAAGAAGTTTGATACGGCGAAGGAGCCGGCCGAAGCGTTCGCAACCTGGATCAAATAAATCGCTTCTATAAGAGAGAGTCGATCGTTGCCCGGATTTCCGGGGACGTTCGGCTCTTTTTTTTGACGGAAATCCAGAATGAGAGCGGAGGGCTTGTCAGCTATTGCGAATGATATGGTTCGTTCGGAAAACGAGAACAATCGGCGGCGGGAGAGAAACTGACGGGGGAAACGCGTTTCCGGCAAATAAACGGTTAGTAGGGGGGGCGAACAGGGGCTATGTGAGGTATTTACGGGTTTTAGCGCGTAAGCGCATTCATGGATGGGCCTTGTCTAACCCTCATAATAGACCAATATTTATGAACAATTATTGAAGTTGTAAGAATTGCTAACACAAGCGCAAAAAATACCTGACATAAGTATTGACGCTCCTATAGGAGAGTTTTATAATAACTTCATAAGTTCGGTGAAAACTTGAACATTAGATCGGTTTTAAGAACTTAATGTTCGGAAATGGGGAGGAAATTCAAATGTCAGCTCAACAAGTATTGGACCTTATCAAGGAAAAAAGTATCGAATTCGTAGACTTCCGTTTCGTCGACCTCGCAGGCCGTGGCCACCACATCACGTTGCCGGCTACTGAGGTAGAGGCGGAAACTTTCGTTAACGGAGTCGCTTTCGACGGTTCCTCCATCAACGGCTTCCGCGGAATCGAAGAATCCGACATGGTTATGATGCCGGACACGGAATCCGTCTACGTCGATCCTTTCACGGCTCATCCGACGTTGATCGTCATTTGTAACATTTATACTCCAGACGGCGTGCGTTACGACCGCGATCCGCGTTCCATCGCGCACAAAGCCGAAGAATACTTGCAGAAATCCGGTGTGGGAACGGCAGCGTTCTTCGCGCCTGAATCCGAATTTTTCATTTTCGACGACGTTCGTTACGAATCCACGATGAACTCTTCCTCTTACTTCGTAGATTCCGAAGAAGCGGCTTGGAATACGAACCGCAAAGAAGAAGGCGGCAACCTGGGCTTCAAAGTCGGAGTCAAAGGCGGATACGTGCCGGTTGCTCCGGTCGATTCCCAACAGGACATCCGCAGCGAGATGGTTCGTCAGCTGCAAGAGAGCGGACTGCGCGTAGAGCGTCATCACCATGAAGTGGCTACGGCCGGTCAAGCGGAAATCAACTTCCGTTTCGACACGCTGACGAAAACCGCTGACAACCTCATGAAGTATAAATATATCGTCCACAACGTAGCGCGCCAATACGGCAAAGTCGCAACGTTCATGCCGAAGCCTCTGTTCGGGGACAACGGAAGCGGAATGCACGTTCACTCTTCCATCTTTAACGAGGGCGAGCCTTTGTTCTACGAGAAAGGCGCATACGCCAACCTGAGCCAACTGGCTCTGTACTACATCGGCGGCATTCTGCACCACGCTCCGGCTCTGATCGCGATCACGAACCCGTCCACGAACTCGTTCAAACGTCTCGTGCCTGGTTACGAAGCGCCGGTTAACCTGGTTTACTCCAAAGGCAACCGTTCCGCAGCGGTTCGTATTCCGGTAGCTGCGGTTACGCCGAAAGGCTGCCGCATCGAGTTCCGTACTCCGGACTCCACGGCTAACCCGTACCTGGCGTTCGCGGCGATGCTGATGGCCGGACTGGACGGCATCAAGCGCAAGATCGATCCTTCGGCTCTTGGCTACGGTCCTTTCGACACGAACATCTACGAGCTGTCCGACGAGCAGAAGAAAGAAATCCGCAGCGTTCCGGGAACTCTGGACGAAGCGCTTGACGCTCTGGAAGCGGACTATGATTTCTTGACGGAAGGCGGCGTATTCACGAAGGAGTTCATCGAGAACTACGTCGGCGTTAAACGCGCGGAAGCCAAAGCGGTATCCATCCGCATTCACCCGCACGAGTATAGCCTTTACTTCGATTGCTAATTCTATAATCGTTACGGCAAGCATCGCAGCCTTCATCCTTCGGGTGGAGGCTGCGTTTTGATGTGTCGAAAGCCGAAGATTCATGGGTGTTGATATCGCTTTCGTTCGGAATTTAGTCGAACATTCGGTGAATATCGACGGATAAAGGTTGCCGAGCGGAGTAAAGCTCTGATATGATTAGCCTATTATGATTTCAGACAAGGTGGGGACGAGATGGCCAACCGCGCATACAATTTTAACGCCGGCCCGGCGGCATTGCCGCTTGAAGTACTGGAGAACGCTCAGAAGCAATTTGTCGAATACGGGGACAGCGGCATGTCCTTGATGGAGATGTCCCACCGGGGAGCGATCTACGAGAAGGTTCATTACGAGACGGAGAAGCTGCTGCGCGAGCTGATGGCAATCCCGGAAGGCTACAAAGTATTGTTCGTTCAAGGCGGAGCCAGCACGCAGTTCGCCATGATCCCGCTGAACCTGCTTCGCGCGGGTACGACGGCGGCTTACGTGGCTACGGGAAGCTGGGCGACGAAGGCGATCGAGGAAGCGAAGCTGTTCGGGGAAGTCGTGATCGCGGCCTCGTCGGAGGCCGATTCGTACAAGCGTATCCCGACGGCGGAGGAACTGAAGGTGCCGGGCAACGCGGCTTACGTGCATCTGACTTCCAACGAAACGATCGAAGGCACGCAATGGACGGATTATCCGGATACGGGCAGCGTGCCGCTGATCGGAGATATGTCGAGCGACATTCTGTGCCGTCCGATCGACGTGTCGAAATTCGGCTTGATCTATGCCGGCGCGCAGAAGAATCTCGGCCCATCCGGCGTGACGATCGTCATTATCCGCGAGGATCTGATCGCCAAGCCTGAAGGCGCCGTGCCGACGATGCTGCGTTACGCGACGCACGCGAAGGCCGATTCGCTCTACAATACGCCTCCTACGTTCGCGATCTACATGGCGTGCGAAGTGCTGAAATGGGTGAAAGCGAACGGCGGAGCGGCCGGCATGGAAGCCCGCAATCGCGAGAAGGCGAACCTTCTGTACGATACGATCGACTCGAGCGGAGGCTTCTACCGCGGCTTCGCGGAAGCCGGCAGCCGTTCGATCATGAACGTGACCTTCCGTCTGGCGACGGAAGAGCTGGAGAAGCAGTTCGCTAAGGAATCCGAAGCGCAAGGCTTCGTCGGCTTGAAAGGCCATCGCAGCGTCGGCGGCTTGAGAGCGTCGATCTACAATGCCGTATCTCCGGAAAACGTGCAAGCGCTGGTCAGCTTCATGCGCGATTTCCAGAGCCGCAACGGTTAATTGCCAGGCACAACGGATAACGAACGACGGGAATAGCGGCGTCAAGCCGCTATTTCGATTTTTTTCGCAACAAGGAGGCACAACGATCATGCCTTTTCACATCGTGCTCGTGAACCCGGAAATTCCGGCCAATACCGGCAACATCGCCAGAACTTGCGCCGCTACCGGTACGCATCTTCACCTGGTGCGCCCGCTCGGCTTCTCCACCGACGACAAAGTGCTGAAGAGAGCCGGACTCGATTATTGGCATTCCGTGCACATCACTTATTACGATTCGTTCGAAGAAGTGAAAGAGGCCCATGCGGGAGCGAGGTTTTTCTTCGCAAGTACCCGCGTGACCAAGCGTTATACGGATTTCGCGTTCCGCGACGGGGATTTCTTCGTATTCGGCGGGGAGACGAAGGGGCTTCCGCAGGAAATGCTGGACGCTCATCTCGATACGTGCATGCGCATCCCGATGACGGACAAGGTGCGATCGCTGAATCTGGCCAACTCGGCGGCGATCGTCGTGTTTGAGGCGCTGCGGCAAAACGATTTCCCGTTGTCCTGATCTCTTGTTTCGACATTATTCTCATCGATTCGATATGAAATGTCGAAAATTGCATAATCCTAAGCAAATTGGTTAAAGGGAAGGGAATAAGCGACGCGTATAGAACCGTATAAAGTGGTCAATTAGGCTAAAAGGTTTCGAGATAACCAGCTAGACTAGCGTATGAATGGAGGAACTGCATTGAAACCTGCAGGCGTAGTTCGTAAAGTCGATCAATTGGGAAGGATTGTTCTTCCGAAATCGTTGCGCAAACGGTACCAGATGAATGAAGGGGATCCCGTAGAAATATTGGTTCAAGGCGATCATATCATTTTGGAACGTTATCGGCCCCGTTGCGTGTTCTGCTCTTCGATGGAATCCGTCGGAGAATTCAAGGAGCGTTACGTGTGCGCTGCTTGCGTGAAAGAGATGCACGGGCTGTAAAGATACCGGCACGACAAAACCGTCCCGATCAGGGACGGTTTTTGTCGTTTTTGTCGTTAGGCGGATAAACAAAACCGGAACCCTTGGGTTCCGGTTTTGTTGGCGGCTATTTTAGAGACCTTTGGTTTTATCATCGTTATACGAAGAGGTCAAAATTGCGCCGATGAACAACGCCATGACAAGAACGACAATCCAAAACTTGTGGGACATCCCGAACAAGATCACTTCTTGCGCCGCTTCGCCAGCTGCCGAAAGGAACATATCCTACACCTCCGATTAACTACCCCTTATTATAACCAACCCTTGTCAAAAAGAAAACGCAAAATGTTGTGAACAAACCGGAATGGTTGATGATCTTCGCTTGCCGGGCATATAAATGAAACCGTGGCCAACATCGCAAGGGGGAGGGAGTCGCCGTGAGTTCGATCATCAACTGGATGGGCGGGTGGCCGAAAGAAGGACTCGTTTCCTCGTCGGATTGGGAAGAGCGAGTGGAAGCCGCCGCAGCGAAGTTGGCGGCGGAAGAGTTCGGCCCGGGGCGGCGGGAATCCGGCAGCGTCAGGGAAGAGAAATTGAAGGAGCAATTTGCCAAAGGCTTGCTGCACGGGAAGACCGGGGGCAGCGGCAGCCGCATCAAGTTCACGAAAGGGGCGGACGGAGCGCTAAGCTGGATTATCGGGGAGGCGCTGCAGCCCGGCGATACCGTTCTAACCGAACGCCTTACGTCGCGCACGGCGCTGCAAGCGTTCCGCAAAGCCGGCATGAGAGTGGAAGCGGTCGACGGAGACCGGAAAGGGATGGACCCGGAAGCGCTGACGACCGCTCTATTCCGCTATCGGCCCAGGATGGTGTACGTCGCTCCGTCCTGCACGGAGCCGGAAGGGGCGAAGTGGAGCGTGGAGCATAAGGCTGCCGTCCTCCATCGGTGCCGGGAAGCCGGCGTGCTGCTGGTCGTCGACGACAGGCAGGAGATGCTGCTCTACGAGGCCGAAGAGGCGGCTTCCGCCCAGCGACAGCTGGAACCGGGGGTGCTCTCTATCGGCCAGCTGCCTCCGGGGCTGATCGCGGGCTCGCGCGTCGGCTGGATCGCCGGAACCGCGGCGCCGGTCAACCGCCCTTCGTTCTCCGGAGGAGAGAACGCCAGGAAACACGCGTTAGGCCCGATCGAACAGCGTGCGTTGTCCGGGTTGATCGAGGAGCAGCCGATGGAGCCGCTGCTCGATATGCTGAGAATTCAATGCCGGGAACGCAAGAGGATGATGACGGACCAGCTGTCCCGTCAGGGCATCGACGAGTTGGCTTGGGCGGAACCGAGGGGAGGGCTGCATCTCTGGCTCGTGCTGCCTCCGGGACTGGACGGAGAGGCCTTGCTGCGGGGGGCATGGCTGAAAGGCGTCATTTTCCAACCGGGCGCTCCGTTCTTTACGAAAGATCCGAAGCCGAACACCGTCAGAATTACCCACGCCTTCGCCGACGAGCGGCAGATCCGTCAGGGAGTGGCAAGGCTGGCCGAGAGCATCGAAGAATTTACGGGACGCTGGTCCCGCAATTAATGCAGCTCGGCGGACGCGTAGAGGCGCTCGTTGTTCACGGCGACCTTACGATAAGCTAATCGATGGCCGGGGTCGCTCAGGCAACCCCCGGTTTTCCCATGGAACGTCCAGAAGTGCAGCGGGCAATAGAAGATGTCCTCATGCGGACGTACGTCTCCCCCCGCATGGGGACAGACGGCCATCAGCAGACGATATTCCCCTTCGGGGTCTCGGACAAGCCAATAGGGCGAGCCTTCCACCGTTATCTCCGCCGGCAAGGAGGCATACAGGGATGAAGGACCGAGGTCGATCGGATAGCGCTCTTCATTCATGGGGATGCCGCTCCTTCCGAACGTTCTTCCGACGGGTCCGCCGCATACGCGCTTGCCCACGGAAACTGCCGGGCCCACACGCGCGTCACCTCCCCGTATTCCTCCAAAGCCGCCGTCCCCGCGTCCGTCACTTCGTATACGCCTTTGGTAATTTTTCTGAACCAACCGTAGTGATTGTCGCGCAGAAACGTGCCGGCATTCGGGCAGTTCGTCCAATCCCGGACTTGACGGGGAGCGGAGGGACCGTGGCAGGCGAGCGCAAGCGCGCACTGGATCGCTTTCTCCCTGTATGCGGTAACGAGCTTTCGCTTCGAGCTGCCTCCGACGTTGTAGTCTCCGCTCCGCGCGTTGAACTCCTTGAGCAGCCTGTTGGCTTTGGCCTTGCTTCTCCCTCTCGGTTGGAGGGTATAGAGCTCTCCCGTCTCCGCCGCCGTCGCGGAGGGAGTCAGGGAGACGGGGGCGGGAGAGGCGCGGCGGATTTCCGCAGGTTCGCACCAGACGTCGACGACGGGCGATTTCGTGCGATAGAAGGTGACGGTCATAAATCCGAGGTTCAGCCTTCTGCATAGATGAGTGATCTCGTTGAACCTCTGGTTGTGCGCTCCTTTTTTCACACGGTTCCTCTCCACGGCGAGCCAGACGGACGCTCCGGTCTTCTGACGGTCTATTCCTTGCAGAAGCAGCGGCAGCGTGAACGTTTTTTTCATTTCGACGATCGTGGGGACGGGATCGCCTTCTTCTTCCGGGCGGCAGGCGACCAGATCGCAGCCGCGAATTTCCGCTTTGACTTCGTACCCTCGGGAGGCGAAGAAGCTTTTGACCGGCGGGTACAGTTCGGTTTCCAATTTGACGGCCAACGCGTAATCTCCTCCTGATCAGAGCTTCGTGTTCTCGATTTATCGCCATTATAGCACACGGGACATAGGGTTTTAGCCATGACAGCGAATGTCAGGTCAAATTCGTCCTTCTCCCCGCATAAGAATAGATTACGTCAAGTTCAGAGTAGAGAAAGCTGCGAGGAGGAAGCGGCATGGACATCTTCAGTCGGATCTCAGAGTATCGGGCCGAGAGTGAGAAGCTAAGCTGGTCGGGGACTTTTCGGGATTACATCGACATTCTTCGCCGCGACAATTCTCCGGCGATGACCGCTCACGCCCGGGTTTACGATATGATCGTGTCCCATGGGGTGGAAGAGTCGGGCGGAAGCAAAAAATACAAGTTTTTCAACTCCGAGATTTTTGGATTGGATCAGACGATGGAAAAGCTGGTGGAAGAGTATTTCCACTCCGCCGCCAGAAGACTTGACGTGCGCAAAAGGATTTTGCTGCTCATGGGACCCGTCAGCGGGGGAAAATCGACGATCGTAACGCTGCTTAAGAAAGGGCTCGAACAGTATTCAAGAACGTCGAGGGGAGCCGTCTACGCGATTAAGGGCTGTCCGATGCAGGAAGACCCTCTGCACCTGATTCCCGACGAGCTTCGCCCGGAGATCGCGAAGGAGCTGGGCGTCCGGATTGAAGGCGACCTGTGTCCGTCCTGCCAGATGAGGCTGAAGACGGAGTTCGGCAACGACATCGAGAGGGTGCCGATCGAGCGCGTCCTGATCTCGGAGAAAAACCGCGTCGGCATCGGGACGTTCAGCCCTTCCGATCCGAAGTCACAGGACATCGCGGATTTGACCGGAAGCATCGACTTCTCGACGATTACGGAATACGGTTCGGAATCCGATCCGCGCGCTTACCGTTTCGACGGGGAGCTGAACAAAGCGAATCGGGGCTTGATGGAGTTCCAGGAAATGCTCAAGTGCGACGAGAAGTTTCTGTGGAATCTGCTCTCGCTGACGCAGGAGGGCAACTTCAAAGCGGGCAGGTTCGCGCTCATCAGCGCTGACGAGATGATCATCGCCCACACGAACGAATCGGAGTACAAGGCGTTCATCGCTAACAAGAAGAACGAAGCGCTGCAGTCGCGGATGATCGTCATGCCGATTCCGTACAATCTGAAGGTGTCCGAGGAAGAGAAGATTTACACGAAGCTGATCGGCCAGTCCGACATGAGTCACATCCATATCGCGCCGCATGCGCTGCGCGCCGCCGCGATCTTCTCGATTCTGACCCGTCTCAAGGAATCGAAGAAGCAGGGGATGGATCTGATCAAAAAGATGCGGATGTACGACGGCGAAGAGGTGGAAGGCTACAAGGAAGCCGACTTGAAGGAGATGCAGAACGAGTTCAGCGAGGAAGGCATGTCCGGCATCGATCCGCGCTACGTCATCAACCGGATCTCGAGCGCGCTGATTAAGCACGACCTGCCGTGCATTAACGCCCTGGACGTATTGCGCGCTCTTAAGGAGGGGCTCGACCAGCATCCTTCGATTACGAGGGAGGAGCGGGAGAAGTATTTGAACTTCATCTCCGTCGCGCGCAAGGAGTACGACAATCTGGCCAAGAAGGAAATCCAGAAGGCGTTCGTCTATTCGTTCGAGGAGTCGGCCCGCACGTTGTTCGAGAATTATCTAGACAACATCGAAGCTTATTGCAATTGGTCGAAGATTAAAGATCCGCTGACCGGCGAAGAGATGGACCCGGACGAAAGGCTGATGCGCTCGATCGAGGAGCAGATCGGCGTGTCGGAGAACGCGAAGAAAGCGTTTCGCGAAGAAATTCTTATCCGTTTGTCGGCCTACTCCCGCAAGGGGAAGAAGTTCGACTACAGCATGCACGACCGGCTTCGCGAGGCGATCGAGAAGAAGCTGTTCACCGATCTGAAGGACATCGTGAAAATTACGACTTCGACGAAGACGCCCGACGAGAGCCAGCTCAAGCGCATCAACGAGGTGACGAAGCGGCTCATCGACGAGCACCACTATTGCCCGGTCTGCGCGAACGAACTGCTGCGTTATGTCGGCAGTCTGCTGAACCGGTGAGATTAGCGGTCCTATGGACCGCTAAAAGTCCGGCCGGGGGCGGTTGACGGTTGATTAACGGTCCCGCGGGCCGTTAAATGTCTGGGTTGGGCGGTTGACGGTTGATTAACGGTCCCGCAGACCGTTAAATGTCTGGTCCGGGCGGTTGGTCGATGGTTAGCGGTCCCGCAGACCGTTAAATGTCTGGTCCGGGCGGTTGGTCGATGGTTAGCGGTCCCGCAGACCGTTAAATGTCTGGGTTGGGCGGTTGGCGGGTGATTAACGGTCCCGCGGGCCGTTAAATGTCTGGTCCGGGCGGTTGACGGGTGATTAGCGGTCCCGCGGACCGTTAAATGTCTGGTCCGGGCGGTTGACGGTTGATTAGCGGTCCGGCAGACCGCTACTTCAAAGCCTGGGTTAGCTTCTTCAGCAGCGTGCCGTTGAAATCTTGGCTTATCTCCCAAGCGACGGCGCCTCCTAGCCTTTTGGCTTTGATGAAGCCGGCCTTATAAGAGATCGATTCGGGATCTTCGTAAGTGACGAAGGTCCCTGTCGCCTTCTGGTACAGCCATGGAACTTTGGCGACGTCGTCCCAATAGCGGACAAAACCGTTGCCGCCGATCCAGCCTTGTTTCTCCAAATTCCCGAACTCGTGAACGCCCGCTGCCACTACTCCGTCGGACAAGCCTTTGCAAGCTTGCGAGAGTCCGCTGCCGGTCGCCGCGCATCCGGTCCATCCCCGTCCGTAGAAAGGAATGCCCAGTACAAGCTTATTCGCGGGAACGCCTTCTTTCAGGAAAACGTTGACCGTATCGTTGACGCTCGCTCCGGAAGTTGCGGACCGCTTTGGGTTCGAATACAAGGGTGCGTGATGGTTGGCGGTCTTCTCCCAGCTTCCGTGATAATCGTATGTCATCAAGTTGATCCAATCGACGATGGCCGCGACCTTGTCCATTTCCGTGTTGGCGACATAGCTTGATGAAGCTCCGGCGGCAATCGTCAGCAGGTACGGTTTGCCGTCTTTTTGGCGCGCCTCGTCCAGCTTGTTTCTCAATTCTTTCAACAGCAGAGTAAAGTTCGTCTTGTCTTCCGATCTTGCCCGATTTGAGGACAGCCCACCGGACACCGGATATTCCCAATCGAGATCAATGCCGTCGAATCCATGCTCTTGAACGAATCGCACCGCGCTTTCCGCGAACTTGGTTCTCGAAGCGGCGGTCAGGGCGACGTCGGAGAATTGGCCGGACCAGCTCCAACCGCCTACGCTGATCAAAGCTTTTAATGCCGGGTTCTCCTTCTTGATCTGCTTTAACTCGGCGAAGTTAACGCGATCCGCCGCAGCGTCGCCCGCTACGACTTCGCCCCCCCGAACATTGGCGAACGCGTAGTTGAGATGGGTGATTCCGGATTCGGCGAAGCGGGACAAGCCAAGCTTCTGATAGGAAGCCCAGTACGGATAGTAAGCGACGATTCGGTACGGGGGAGCCGCCGGTTTCGTTCCCGAAGCGGTCAAGGCGACCGTATTCGCGGAAGCAGACCAGACTACTTGTAAACCTAATAGAGTAGAAACGGGACGCACCGGCAGAAACAACGTCGAATTAGAGAGAATCGGCGCGTGAGAGAGAGACAGCTTGCTCCCGTTGAGCGCGGCAGAGGTTTTTCCGACCTCCATATCGATGACTGTACCCGCTCGGAACAGCTTGAACTTGGTCTTGTCCAGCCATTGAACCTGCAATCCGACGGCGTTCAGCAGCGGCCGCGCTTGAACATATGTAGAGCCGTTCTTGGCGAAAGGGGCGGCTTGAAACGCGATTTTGGCGCCGTTGTATGTAACCTGGATCTCGCTTCCAGCGTTCCCTGGAGGCATCGGAATAAGCCATATGGCAAGAATAACGGTCAGCAGGGCAGCGCGAAGACGAACTCGATGTCGATTCAATAGAAAAATCCTCCCATGTCGGTCGATGCCAAGGCGGCGTGAGCCTGATAGAAACAAGCTCGTTGCTACCTATTTTCCGGAATGGGAGGATTCTCGTAAATATTAAAATAATGGATAGAGAGGAATTACGCGCTAATTTCCGGAAGGTACACCTTGAAAGTAGTCAGCCCTTCCCTCTCGTCGGACACCAGGTCCAACGAGCCTTTGTAGTGCTTGACCCTCTCTTGGACGATGGCCAGTCCGAGCCCGCTATGTCCTTCCCCCTTCGTCGTATACCCCGGTTTGAAAATAAGCTGTCGATCATGCGCCGTCAAGGAGCGGCCGCGATTGGATACTTGAAGTTCAATCGATCCGTCCTCCAAGGCGCGAATAGAGGCGAAGACGCTTCGCTCCTGCTGCGGGAGGTTCATAGCTTCGTCGAATGCGTTGTCTACGAGATTGCCCATGATTTTGATAATGTCGATCACTTTAACCGTCGTTTCGCCGGCATCCCACTTGTCGGGGAGCTCGTACGTAAAATCGATGCCCTTGCCAATTGAGACGGCCGTCTTGGCTTGAATGAAAGCCGCGAGCGCCGGAGAAGAATGATGAACGATGTCGCTCACGTCCCGGGTCTCCTTGACCAGATCTCCGACGTAGGCTTTCAACTGCTCCGTTCGGCCCATCTGCACCATCGTATGGATGACTTGAACGTGATTCAGAAAGTCGTGCCTCTGCCCGCGAATTGAAGTGAACATATCGTTAATGTCGTCGATGTACACCTCTTGCGTCGACTTGGCCGCTTGCTCTCTCGTCCTTACGAGCAGGCGAATGATAGAGACCAGGGCTAGGAGGCTGACTAGGATGGTGAGGTAGACGAGGATAGCGTTAATGAGTCTACTGCTGTCATATGTAATTTGAAGGAATTGTAAAACTCCTAATAAACAAAATTGAATAGAAATCAGAATAATTACCTGCATTAGAGATTTTCGATTGTCCTCGAGGATGAAAGCAAAGAATCGTTTGGCAGAAAAAAGGTTTCTATTTCTAATTAACCAAGAAGCGATTACCATGATGAGTAGCTGTGGATATAATGTTTTAATCAATACGGGGGTCTCGCGAACGATATCGTAATGAGAGGATATCCCCATCAAGTACACGATAATAGCACTTGAAATAATATCACTAATTAAACCTAGAAGTAGCCAAAAAAGTAACATGAAAACCTTTACTTTCAGAGTGAGTTCTCTGAAAATAACGAACATCAGAAGCGTTCCGAAGAAAATAGAATTCACGATATGGAAAGGGAGCGGAAGCAAGAGAACCAAAGTATCTGTGTAGATGGAATGAACCAGAGTGAATAAAATTAAACGCTTAATTATCTTCTTGGGTAGCGGATCCAAAAACGAAAAACAAAACAGTAACGTAATGAAAGTTTGGGGTTGTGCGACTAAGAGGTCCAACTTTAGAAAATGTAAAAAATCCTGCATAATTTTGGTCCTCCGTCAGAAAATTGTAGGCACATATTCGTTATACCACTAATATCCTTTTCTTTTTCTACGAAATATAAAGAATATGACTTATATTCATGCAAGTATATTAGGTATTTCATAATAAATTGGATGCGATTTCTTATGAATATGGTAAAATGTTAGTATAATATTAACTAGGTCTTTTCGTATAGAGGGAGTACATCAAAGATGAGTTTGTTCAAGTTTATTTTCTTTTCCTCTCTGGAATACTTTTCTTCCTTTATTTTTATTTTAGTGCAATTTCGTTTTTCTCTGAAAGAAAATTTAACGAAAATTGTGTTAATCGCTTTGTTGCTATCATTTGTTTCTTATTCGTTTATTAATGCTGAACTGAATACGGTATCACCTATTATACAAATCATTATTTTCTTAATTTATATACAAATGGTTATGAAAGTTAATGTTGTGAATTCAGTGATTATGGTTTTTACCGGATATATCGTTTACGGACTAGTCCAAACGTGCATTATCGCTGTTTTTTCTCACATCGGTGTCATTGACGGGGAGTTAGTTGCCGCTACGAATACTGCGTACTTATTGCAAGCATCCTCCTGTGCATTGATGTTGATTCTTAGTTGGTTGAACCACTATTTTAAGGGAGGATTTAGTTTTATAGAAGCAAGGAGCCGCTTCTCCAAGAAATCCTTTACGGGCAAAAACAAAGGATTCATTGCTTTTATAGTGATCGCTTTATTAATTACGGTATTCTCGAATATTGTAATTCTTGAAAGCGAGAATCCTCCGTATTTACTGATTGCATCTATTTTGTTAGTTGCACTGATAACACTTTTCTATCTATCTTTGAGAAGGGATGAGAGAAGTTGATTGATGCGATAGCTACTAAAATTGCCGTAAAAATAAAGGAAGCGAATCCTGAAGAAACCGCTAGTGTCGAAGTGATGAAGTTTGCTCTATTCGGAATTATACATAACACACTTACGTTTGCGACTGCTCTTGTAGTAGGATTATTTTTGGGACAGTTGTATGAAACGTTGGTCGCTGCCTTCGGATTCATGATTTTGCGGTTTGTATCCGGCGGGTATCATTTTAAGACGCCTCTGTCTTGTTTGCTGTTTTCTTCCTTTGTTTTTGTTGCAATTCCGTTCGTACCTTTAAATACGACATGGTTCTGGATAATTAACGTTTTGACCTTAGCGTTAGTTTTGATTTTTGCCCCCTCTAATATTAAAGAGCATATTCGAGTTTCTGAGAAGTTTTTTCCTGTCTTCAAGGTGATTTCGACGATTCTTGTCATTATTAGCTTTTTTCTCCATAATGAGATTGTGACTCTAGCATTTTTTATTCAGTCTGTGACGCTTATTACTTTTCGAAGGGAGGTGAAGAAAGCATGAAGAGAAAAACAGTAGTGCTTGTATCGAAATTGCTAGCAATGACAGCTGTTATCTTTGTCAGTACGGCTTGCTGGTGGGCAGTCTACCGCCCTGAAGTACCAGCGGAATTGAAAAAGTCTGCTTAAGAATTTCAAAGTTTCGAAAGGGGATGATTTCATGTCTAACCAAATCCGCCTGCTGGATCGTGATGGAAACCCGTGTGTCGTTAACGTTGAGGATTTAATTGCGATCAAGCCTACGTCGGATGGTCCCGAGTTTTATACGAAGGACAGCATGTATTTCTACCCCACCACGCTTGAAGAACTACTCGTCCTGTTTAAGGATCTGGGCTTCGAACGTCTGGACCGCACAAATGTCGTAAACATGAACCACGTGAAGGCTTTTGATCCAAAGGCTCGAAAGGTTTACTTTGAGCAGCCGTGGACTAGTGACAGCAAATTTGCTACCGTGTCGGAAGCGAATGTTAGTAAGGTGCAACATCTGGCTAAAGAAGAGGAAGCTAGTTATCAGACTAAATCTATCCTAAGGCCGTCGTTGTTCTGGAAGAAGTGAACTGCACATCAGCCATAAGGAAACAGAAGCCAAACCGCCGAGGTTTGGTTTTTTATTTTGGGGTATTTGGTTTGTGGGTGGAAAAGGGCTAATGTCGCCCTTCTCCGATTTGGTCAGCGGCCGTCAGAGGATCCTACCGTGATTGCCGTTTTAAGTAGACGTATATCGTCAGCGGAGCGAAGACGATGACCAGCAGGAAGCCGACGCCGATGCCCGCCGCAAGATCGACGGAGCTCGCTGTGCTGTGAAGCAGTCCGCGCGTCAGCGCAACGGCGATACTGATCGGATTCGCATCGATCGCCGACTGTAGCCATCGAGGCATCGTCGAGGTGTCGACGAGCACGTTGCTGGCGAACAGGAGGGGGTATACGATCATCATGCTCGTGCCCGATACGGTCTCCGGCTGCTTAGCCACGATGCCGATGAGCGCAAACACCCAACTGACGCAAAAGGCAAAGATCAAAACGTATATCGACGCGAGTACCGCGCCTGCGATGCCGCCGTCCGGTCGGAATCCAAGCGCGAGCCCCGCAGCGAGAACGGTGAGCAGCGCCGCCAAGTAACGAAGCCCGTCGGCGATGACCGAGCCGAAGAGGGCGGCGGGCTGCCAGAACGGCATCGTGCGAAAGCGGTGATAGACGCCTTTGGCGATATCGTTGCATAGTGTCGTTCCGCTGTACACCGTCATCGGCACAACTGTCAGTACGAGGATGCCTGGCAGCAAATACTGGATATACCCGCTGACGGAGCCGGAGATCGCCCCGCTGAACAAGAAGGTGAAGATGAGCAGCATGACGATCGGCGAGAAGACCGCCTCGATAGCTAGACCGAAGCCGTTGTTGCCCATATGATGCAGCGTTCTCCTCATGAACAGCGCCGTCGCGGCCAGGGCGCCCGGACTTCGCCGCGGGTTTCGCGTTTCGGATGCCTGCGCTACATTCATGATGCCGCTTCCTTTCCGCGAAATGCGGTCAGCGCGAAGTACACATCGTCGAGGATCGGCTCGCTCAAGGAGAAGTCTTCGATCGCCGTCGAGTGATCAACAAGCGTTCCGATGGCGGCGTTGGCCAGCGCGGCTTCCCGCACGGCCGCTTTCACAACCAACCCTTCATCGTCCCAACGGGCATCCAGCCCGTGCTCGCTTGCGAGCAGACGACAGACGTTGGCCGTATTGGTTCCCTTCGTGAGACGAATCGTCAGCGTTTTACCCCCTATCGACGACTTCAGTTGCTCCGGCGTGCCGACGGCGATGATTCTGCCTTGGGCGATAAAGCCGATGCGATCGGCCAATTGGTCGGCTTCTTCCAAGTACTGCGTCGTGAGCAGCACGGTTGTCCCGTTCTTCACCAGGCGGCGTACCGCTTCCCACAATTCGCGTCGACTCTGCGGATCCAACCCGGTCGTTGGCTCGTCTAGGAACATGACCTCGGGACGCGAGAGAATGCCGGCGGCGAGGTCTAGCCGTCTGCGCATGCCTCCGGAATACGATCCGACCGTCCGCGAACCGGCATCCGCCAGCCTGAACGATTCGAGCAGCTCCGCGGCGACCGCGCGGGCCTCCTTGCGGGTATAGCCGTGAAGTCCGGCGAACAGAGTCAGGTTTTGCCAGCCGGTAAGCGACTCGTCCACCGCCGCATACTGTCCCGTGACGCTGATGCGGCGGCGTTCTTCACGACGTCGTATCCGCATACGCTCGCCGTTCCTCCATCCGGATGCAGCAGCGTCGTCAGCATGTGAATCGTCGTCGTTTTCCCGGCTCCGTTCGGCCCGAGGAGCGCGAACAGCTCCCCTTGCCGAATTGCCAGATCTACTCCGCGCACCGCCTCATGCGTGCGGAACGATTTGCGCAAGCCATTCGCTTCAATGGCATAGTAGGCCATCTCTCACTCCCCCTTTCCGTTACGATAGAAACTCCCGCTTATGCTCGGTCGCCCACTCGGCAAAGGTACGGGCCGGCCGCCCGAGCACCTGTTCAACCGTCGGCAGCACCGTGTAGCCGACCTCCGGAGTATTTATCGCCATCTGCACGAAAAATTCGATACTCTCCTCTTCGTAGCCCTGCTCCCGCCATTGCTGCCGCGCTTCTTCCTCGCTCAGCTCGATGAACCGGATGTCCTTGCCGATCGCTGCGGCGATCGCGCTTACCGCTTCCCGACGGGTCAACGCTTCGGGTCCGGTCAGCGGATAGCTCCTGCCGTGATGATTGTCTCCCAAAAGCGCCTCTACGGCGACTGCGGCAATGTCGCCTTCATGCACCCGCGCGCTGAGCGCATTCCCGTAAAATTCCCGCACCGCGCCTTCCGTCCGAATCGTATCCCGCCAATCCGCCAATACGTTGGCCATGAATTCCACCGGTTGGACCAGCGTCCACTGCATGCTGCTGGCCTTCAGCGCCTCTTCCACCGGCCCTTCTCCGTAGCCGACGAGTACAACGACGCGCTTCACTCCTGCCGCTTCCGCCAGCGCGACGACTTGCGGATCCGTATTGAGGTCGGCGTACGGCTCGTCGCTGGAGGTGATCAGGAACATCGCTTCCACGCCATGAAAGGCATCCGCCAGCGTTTCCGGCTGCATCAGATCCCCCTCGACAATGCGCACGCCTTCCGGCAGCTTGGTTCTCGCGCGTGTCGAATTTCGCGTTAGCGCCCGTACGGAAGTCCCCCTCCGCACCAGCAGTTCCGTCACATGTTGTCCAACCGTCCCCGTTGCTCCTGTTACCAAAATCGTCATTTTACATCTCCTCCTCGTTTTCTCGCGTAATGTTGGCGAATGGCTTCGATATGGGCGATGACGTCATCCTGCAGTTCAACCGGCGATATGACCTCGACGTTCGTCCCGTAGCCGGCGATGACCGACAGCGCATACTCCTTCATGTAGAAGGTCGTGCGCACCTCGATGCAATCTCCCTGATACGAGCATTCGCCAGGGAATTGCTCCAGCACACGAGTGCACACCGACAGGTCGAAGCGAAGCAAGGCGCGAATCCCTCGCGCATCCTCCCGTTCCGGTTCGTCCGGAAGAAGCCGCATGGCGAATCTCTCCTCCGAGACGTCGAGCCGGTCGATTCGCGATACGCGAAAATACCGTTTCGACAGACGCGACCGACAGAACGCTTCCAAGTACCAGACGCCTTTTTCCCAGAGCAGATTCAGCGGCTCCACGCTGCGCTTGGTCGACGTGCCGAAAGCGTTGGTGTAAGCCAGGCTGATCACAAGCGATTGCCGTATCGCTCGAAAAAGCTCTTGAACGACGTTCCTGTCGCGTTCCGGCGTACTCATGTTGAGGATGACGGCTTCGTTTCCTTCTTCATTCGTCAGAGAAGGATTCAGGCTTGTCAACTTCCGCATCGTCGATGCCACAGCGTTTCCCATCGAGCCTTCTATCGCCTTCAGAAGCGTATAGATCACCGACAAGTCGTCGACCGAGAAGTGTTGTCGCGTCAGGAAAATTCCGTTCATCAGCTCGAAACCTCCGTCCGCGCCGGTAAACGATGCGACAGGGATGCCGGCCTGATTGATCAGTTCGACGTCGCGGTAGACGGTTCGTACCGATACTTCGAACTTGGCGGACAGTTCCGTAGCGGTCACCCGTCTTTTGGCCATCAGTTCCAACGTCATTCCAAGCAAACGATCCAGTCTCATGGGCATCCTCCTCTCGGTCGATGAAGTGCGGTTCATCTGGCTTCTATACTAAGCCAATAATCCTGACAACATGGTTGTCAGGATTAAAGAGGCGTCGGAACTTTTTTTTCGAGGAGGGGCGTAAGATACAACTATAATATAGTTAATAACTATTAATATTATAATATTTATATATTTCAACAATAACCTTTGGAGTGATATAACTTGATTATCTACCTTGATGAGGAGTTGTGCGTTTATGGGGAGTACGCAGAAGATCCATTGGCAAGCGGACGGATACGATGAGACGATGAGCTTCGTGTCCCGGTACGGCGAAGATTTGATCGACTGGCTGAAGCCGGAGGAAGGGGAGACGATCGTCGATTACGGGTGCGGGACAGGAGACCTGGCTGCGGCAATCGCGAAGAAGGGGGCGAACGTATACGGCCTTGATATTTCCCCGGAAATGGTCGAAAGAGCGCGCAAGAAATATCCGGATATTCGTTTCCGGTGCGTGGACGGGATGGACTGGCGAGCGGATTTCGAATACGACGCCGTCTTCAGCAACGCGGCGCTGCATTGGATGAAGGACTCCGAGGCGGCGATTCGCAGCTTCCTGTCGGGACTTCGGGCCGGAGGGAGGTTCGTCGCGGAATTCGGAGGCGCAGGGAACGTGCAGGCGATCGTGTCAGCGACTAGGCAGACATTGCAAGAGGAAGGGGCGGAGGATCGGTTCGTGATGCCTTGGTATTTTCCGTCGATCGGAGAGTACGCTTCCTTGTTGGAGGAGCATGGAATGGAGGTGCGGACGGCGATTCTGCTGGATCGGCCGACTCTGCTGGAGAAAGGCGAAGCTGGCATGAGAGATTGGATCGAAATGTTCGGAACGGCGATGTTCCCCGACGCCACGCCCGCAGAGGCCGAGCGTTGGATGGGGAAGGCGACGGATAAATTAACGGACGCACTCTATGACGGTCGCAGCTGGACGGCGGATTATCGGAGATTGCGAGTCATTGCATATAAAAGATAGCTGAATTGTACGGACTGGAATTCGACGTTACGATCGCCAGCAGGCCGGGCGTCAGCGCGACGGTGCGAATCGTCATTCCGGCTATTGACTAGAATCGCGTTCTCCGGCAGAATGATGAGATTGAACTCATCTTACTCGGGGAAGGTACAATCTTCATGAAACTGCTTAAAAGCTGGTACGGCATTCTCGTGCTGGCGCTTCCGTCGTTATTCGCCTTTGCCACGCAGACGCTGACCGGAACGGTTAACCTGATTCTCGTCGGCGATCTCGGTTATGTGGTCATCGCCGTAGTCGGCGTGTCCAACATTATTATGTACAACGTGTTTGCCATTTTTTCCGGTATCGGACACTCGATCAACTATCTCGTCGCGCAGAACTTCGGAGCGGGAGAGATGCGCAAGGGCATGCAGCGCATGTATCTGGCCTTGGTCGTCAGCCTCGGGGTGGCGATGCTTATCGCCCTTGCCGGCTGGCTGGCCAGCGGTGCGGTGCTGAGGATGACCGGCGGTTCGGCCGAGCTGGTCGCCACCGGGGGAGAATATTTGGAGCTGCGCTTCTACGCGATGGCGTTCGGCATTATCAGCTTTGTCTTTCACGGCTTCTTCAGGGGCGTGGGAGACACGCGCACTTCGATGATCGTGTCCATCGTGGCGAACGTGCTGATGGTCGGCTTGACTTACGGTTTGACGTACGGACATTGGGGCTTGCCGAATATGGGCATTATCGGGGCGGGCTACGCGCTCCTGATCGGCGAAGCGGTGCAACTGGCCGTCTGTCTGATTGTATTCTGGGGACCGATGCATAGGCGGTACCAGACGAGGAAGCTGCAAAATCCGGACTGGAAAGAGCTTAAGCTGATCTCTCAAGAGAGCGGCAAGCTGGGGCTGCAGGAATTTTCCATGAGCGTGTCGATGTACATCTTCACGATGTTCGTTCTGACGCTCGGGGATTTGGCGGCGGCCGCCAACGAGGTGGCGCTCAGCGTCATGTCGTTCGGCTTCATGCCCGCATTCGCGTTCGGCTCGACGGCGACGATTCTCGTCGGCCAGGGCATTGGGCAGGGCCGGCCGGACAAGGCGAAGAAGGCCGGGACGAATACGGCCGTGCTCGGCGCGATCTTCCTGATTCTGCTAGGCACGGTCGAGCTGATCTGGGCCGTTCCGATCGCGAAGATGTACAGCAGCGATCCGGGCGTGTACGAGCTGGCCGCGCATCTGATTCAAGTGTCGGCTTACCTGCAAATTTTCGACGGCTTCTATAATTTCTACGCGGGCGGCTTGAGAGGCATCGGGGATACGACGTTCCTGATGAGGGCCTCGTTCGTCCTGAGCCTCTTCATGTTCGTACCGCTGACTTATCTGTTCGTCATCGTGTTCGAGTGGGGAAGCATGGGCGCATGGCTGGCGCTCTATTCGTTCCTTGTCGCGCTTGGCCTGGCGGTCATGATCCGATATTATCGAACGGACTTTACTTCCGTGAAGCTTAAGGAAGCGCACGGATAACCTTTTAAGTTGCTCTGAAAGATGATCAATACGAAAGGTGCAAGGGGTATGTACCTCCTTCCGATGCTATACGCTCCTGAAATCTGAATGGGTAACCCGTGACAAGGTGATTTCAGGAGCGTATGAGGCAGTCTCCAGGAGGTACATCCCCCTTCTTTGTCTATCGTTCATCTCAAAAGTAACACTACTTATGGGACAACCCCTTCGCCAACTCTCCGTTCGATCGCTCTAGTCCGACGCACGCAAGATGAAGACCTTCGTGCTCCGCAAAATACTTGCCGTTATCCGTTCACGACTTCGCCGCCGTTGACGTGCAGCACCTGACCGGCTACGTAAGAGGAGTCCTCGCTGGCCAGATAGACGTACGCGGGCGCCAGCTCGTCCGGTTGGCCGGCGCGCTTCATCGGCGTATCGGAGCCGAATTGCGACACCTTCTGGGCGTCGAACGTCGACGGAATGAGCGGCGTCCAGATCGGGCCGGGCGCGACGGCGTTCACGCGAATGCCTTGGCCGATGACGTTCTGCGAGAGCGCGCGCGTGAAAGAGACGATCGCTCCCTTGGTCGCGGAGTAGTCGAGCAGAGTCGGACTGCCGCGGTAGGCGGTGATCGAAGCGGTGTTGATGATCGAGGAGCCGGACGACAGATGCGGCATCGCCGCCTGCGTCAGGTAGAACATGGCGAATACGTTCGTTCGGAACGTTCGCTCCAACTGCTCCGGCGTAATCTGCTCGATCTTGTCCTGCGGGTGCTGCTCTGCGGCGTTATTGACGAGAATGTCCAGGCGACCGAGCTCCCGAGCGGTCTGTTCGACCGCTTGCTTGCAGAACGCGGCATTGCCGATGTCCCCTTTGATCAGTAGGCAGCGGCGTCCTTCTGCCTCCACCTGGCGCTTCGTTTCCTCGGCGTCGACATCCTCGTTCAAGTACAGAACGGCGACGTCTGCGCCTTCCTTGGCGTAGACGATCGACACCGCCCTTCCGATGCCGCTGTCTCCTCCGGTAACCAGAGCGACTTTGCCCGTCAGCTTGCCGGCGGGCTTATAGACGGGAGATTCGGCTTCCGGCAGCGGGTTCATATTTTGCTCGATACCGGGTTGATTGTTCTGGTGCTGCGGGGGAAAGGAAGTCGGGCGTTGGGGCGTTTCGGTCGTTGGGGTCATGCGATCTCTCCTTTGCGCTTTGTTATACGTATAGATTAAACCGATCGCGCCATCTTTACGCACGAGACGAATTTTTCTATTTTCTTGCTTACATTTCCAGTGAACTGGCTATTCAGAAAATGTCAAGTTGTGTCGATAAATGTCGTATCACTGGGCGGGAGTGTGGAAGAATGGGAAAAAGGAAAATCGGATTGTCGTTGACGACCAAGTTTACTGCCTGCCTTGCTTTATCTCTGATCGTGGTGTTCGTGTTCATGATGCAGCTGAACTTGAACAATCTGAAGGGGATGAGTCTCAGCCGCGGAGAAGCCGAGGCACAGCTGGCCGGACGGCAATTCGGCAGCGAATTCGAGAAAAAGCTGGCCGGCTACAAGCAGGAGCTCGATATGCTGGGCCGGGTGCTGCTGCAGTCGAAGTCGAGCGGCACGCTGTCCCGCGAGAAGGTGCTCGAATTGCTCCATCATACGCTTGAAGCTTATCCGGAGCTGCTCGGCACGTACACGCTGTGGGAGCCGAACGCGTTCGACGGCAAGGATGCGGATTTTGCCGGAAAGGCTATGCATGACGAAACGGGCCGCTTCATTCCCTACGTGGTTCGGAGCGGGGACAAAATCATCGTAGAAGCGCTCGGGGGATACGAGACGGAGGGAGATGGCGATTACTACCTCGTTCCGAAGAAAACACGGATGCCGATTTTGCTTGAGCCTTACGCTTACGACATTGACGGTCAATCCGTGCAACTGACTTCGCTGAGCGTGCCAGTGCTTGACGAACAGGGGAACTTTCAGGGAATCGTTGGCGTCGACTTTACGCTGGAGACGCTGCAGAAGGCGGCGGCAGAGTATACGCCGATGGACGGTTACGTGACGATGGTGTCGGTGAACGGCAATTATACCGTGCATCCGGTTCAGCCGGAGCTCGTGTCCCAGCCTTACGGCGACAGCGAGGAGAAGAAGGCGCTGTTCGCGAAGCTGGCGTCCGAAGGCTCCAGCCAAGCTTATACGAAAGAAGCGTCGGGAGGAGAGGCCCTTCGCATGCTCTACCCGATCCGTCTGGGCGCCGACGTTATTATGTACTCCGAGGCGATCATTCCTAAAGAAAAGATTCTGGAATCTTACAACAAGGCCCGAACGACCGTCCAGATCGTCAGCGTGGTCGGCATTCTCGTGCTTGGCGTCATTCTCGCCGTGCTGACCCGATTCATGATTATCCGGCACGTGCGGTCTCTCGCCGTCAGCGTCAATCGGATGGCCAGCGGGGATCTAACCCAGCAAGTGCCTGTGCGCAGCAGGGACGAATTCGGGCAGCTTGCCGGAGATTTCAATCGCATGACTTCGGAGCTGCGCGGCATGTTCCATCTGGTGGCGGACCTGTCGATGTCGGTCGGCGCGACGTCCCAGCAGCTGACGGCCAGTGCGGAACAGACGAGCCTCGCGTCGGAGACGATCGCCAAGTCGATCGAGCAAGTCGCCGCCGGCGCCGAGACGCAGAACCGCCTTACTCGCGAGACCGCCGGATCGATGGCGGAGATGGCGATGGGCATTCGGAGAATTACGGATTCCTCCGAGGCGGTCTCCGCCTCCTCCCAGGAAGTCCAGGCCCAGACCGAACTCGGCAACGAGCGGATCGGCCAGGCGGGCGAACAGATGTCCCGCGTGAGAAATACGGTGTCCGAAGCCGGGCAGCTGATGGGACAGTTAAGCGAGCGCTCCAAGGAGATCGGCGGCATTGTCGGCTTGATCTCCGACATTAGCAATCAGACGAACCTGCTCGCGCTGAACGCCGCGATCGAAGCGGCCCGGGCGGGCGAGCACGGACGGGGCTTTGTCGTCGTCGCCGCGGAAGTTCGCAAGCTGGCGGATCAGACGCTGCGCGCCGCCGAACAAATCTCGGGCATCATCGGCTCCGTTCAGGAGGAGACGGTTCGCGCTGCGGACGGAATGAAGCGGGGAGCGTCCGAGATCGAGCTGGGCGAACGCTTCGTACTGGAAGGCGCGGACACGTTCCGGGCCGTGGCGGAAGAGATGCAGCGGGTGAACGGGCAGATTCAAGAGGTGTCCGCCATTTCGGAGCAGATGAACGCGGGCTCGGAGCAAGTCGACGCTTCGATCACGGAGCTGACGAGGCTCGCAGGGGAAGCCGCGGACAGCTCGCAGAACGTCGCGTCGGCCTCGGAGGAGCAGTTGGCCTCGATGGAGGAGATCGCCTCGTCCTCAGCCGCCCTCAGCAGCATGGTGCAGGAGCTTCTGGAGAAGCTGTCGCGGTTCAAAATTTAACGATAAGGAGCGAGCGTTTCCTCATACAAGGGGGAACGCTTTTTTTATGCGAAGGGTTTGCAAGCTCGCCGTTTGGTGCATAAGGACGGATTTGTCGCGATCACTCGCACAAATTGCACACAGGTTTTACATTCCAATAATACCCGGCTAATACGACCGCTTTATGCTTGAACTAGAACAAGCCTCTATCGATTGAATTGACACCGTTGTCAGATTGGCCTTCATTTCTTTCAGCTTATTGTTAAGGAGATTCGCCGCATGGAACAGAAATACACGATTCGGGATATCGCGCGAATATCGGGGTTTTCCTTCAAGACGGTATCGCGGGTCATCAACGAGGACAAAAACGTGAAGCCGAGCACGCGGGAGAAAATTCGGCAGGTGATTGCGGACACGAACTTCAAGCCGAACATCTACGCCCGGAATCTGAATCAGAAGACGAATAAAAACATTCTCGTATCCATTCGGAAAACGCACGGTCAAAATACGACGCAATGGTTCGACTATCTGATGTCCTTCATGATTCGGGAAGCCAACGCCAAAAACTACACGATCCTTCAGGAGGTGATCTACGACAACTCTGACCTGGGAAACTCCATGCTGGAGAAATCGGGAGGGTATATCGACGTTCTCGTCCTTTTCTACTTGCAGGAGAACGACAAACGCATCGAGCTGGCGGAGAAGAGCCGCATTCCTTTCATCGCGTTCGAGAAAAACCCGCTCGCGCCCGTCTCCATCTCGAACAACAACCAATCGGGCATGCGGGAAGCGGCCGAGTTCCTCTTCGGGAGGGAGCTGACTTCCATCTGCCTGCTGCTTGGAGCGGAGATCGACGTCAACGTGGAGCGCGCCGATGCGATCAAGGAGGCCTACTCCCGCAGCGGCATTCCGCTCGACCGGCTCGAGATCGTCTACGGGATGAACAATCTGGAGGCGATCAGACGATTCGTCGACGGCAGGATCGAACAG
Source organism: Cohnella sp. (assembly GCF_041641335.1). Taxonomy (NCBI): domain Bacteria; kingdom Bacillati; phylum Bacillota; class Bacilli; order Caryophanales; family Paenibacillaceae; genus Cohnella; species Cohnella sp. The sequence goes on from NZ_JBEPYQ010000094.1 coordinate 27,988, forward strand.
GGGAAACTGCCGCAAGTCTTTTTCGTCTCTGGCGACGAGAAAGCGATCGCGGTTTACAGCTCGCTGCACGCCCACGGCCTGTCCATTCCCCGGGACGTGTCGGTGATCGGCTTCGATAACATTCCGATCTCGCAATATTATTGTCCTCCGCTGACGACGATGGGGCAGGATTTCGAAAGATTGGCCCGCGAAATGTTCGCGGTCATCGGCCAACTGATCGACGGGGATAAGAACGTCGCATCCGTTCAAGTGGAGCCGAGATTGATCGTCCGGGATAGCGTACGTTGACGGCCGGCTCTGATTATGACCTCCCCCAGCCTTCCAGAACTTATATTGACACCGGTGTCAAATAAAGCGCCGGATTCAATAGATAAAACCTAAACCAAGAATAGGAATGGTGATGATGACTAAAATTCAACGTTCGATGCTGCTCGTCGTGCCTTTGCTTGTGCTCGCCCTGCTTGCCTCCGCGTGCGGCAACGGCAACAACGCCTCAAGCGGCGGAGCATCATCCGCCTCTCCGGAAGGGGGTGCAACTCCGCCGAACGCATCCGCCGAAGTCACTTCGCCCTCGCCTTCCAAGCAGCCGGTTACGCTCGAATTCTCGACCAACGCATCGGGCGGGACGCTGGAAGCGTTCAAAGAGATCGTCGTCGGGTTTAATGACAGCCATCCGGGCATTACCGTAGA
>NZ_JBEPYQ010000095.1:0-28673 GCF_041641335.1 Cohnella sp.
CTCCATCGGCAGTTCCTTCGTGAACGGCTCGATGAAGCCCATGACGATCATCTGCGTCGCGTCGGCTTCGGACAGGCCGCGGCTCATCAGGTAGAAGAGCTGGTCCTCGGACACCTTGGAGACGGTCGCTTCGTGCTCAAGCGTGATGTTGTCGTTCATGATCTCGTTGTAAGGAATCGTATCGCTCGTCGACTGGTTGTCGAGGATGAGCGTGTCGCACTTGATGTTCGACTTCGCGCCTTCGGCGTTGCGTCCGAAGGAAGCCAGACCGCGGTAAGTGACCTTGCCGCCGTGCTTGGAGATCGACTTGGAGACGATCGTCGAGCTGGTGTCCGGAGCGAGGTGGATCATTTTCGCGCCTGCGTCCTGGTGCTGGCCTTTGCCTGCAACCGCGATCGAGAGCACCATGCCCTTCGCTCCGCGGCCTTTCAGGATAACCGCAGGATATTTCATCGTCAGCTTGGAGCCGATGTTGCCGTCGACCCATTCCATCGTCGCGTTCTCTTCGGCGACCGCGCGCTTCGTGACGAGATTGTAGATGTTCGGCGCCCAGTTCTGGATCGTCGTATAGCGGACGCGAGCGTCCTTCCTTGCGATGATCTCGACGACCGCGCTGTGCAGCGAGTTCGTGCTGTAGACCGGAGCCGTACAGCCTTCGACATAGTGAACGGAGCTGCCTTCGTCGGCGATGATCAGCGTGCGTTCGAATTGGCCCATGTTCTCGGAGTTGATCCGGAAGTAGGCTTGCAGCGGAACGGTGCACTGTACGCCTTTAGGGACGTAGATGAAGCTGCCGCCGGACCATACCGCGCTGTTCAGCGCAGCGAACTTGTTGTCCGCAGGCGGAACGACCGTGCCGAAATACTCCTTGAAAATTTCCGGATGCTCGCGCAGGGCGGAGTCGGTGTCCATGAAAATGACGCCTTGCTTCTCGAGCTCCTCCTGCATGCTGTGGTAGACGACCTCGGATTCGTACTGCGCCGACACGCCCGCCAGGAACTTCTGCTCCGCTTCCGGAATGCCCAGCTTGTCAAACGTAGCTTTGATCTCCTCGGGGACTTCCTCCCACGTCTTGCCTTGCTTCTCGGACGGCTTGACGTAATACTGGATGTCTTCGAAATCCAGATCGTCCATATTGCCGCCCCAAGTCGGGGTTTCCATCTTGCGGAATTGTTCCAGCGACTTCAGACGAAATTTCAGCATCCATTCCGGCTCGCCCTTCATCTCCGAAATCGTGCGAACGATTTCTTCGGTCAGCCCTTTGCCGGATTGGAATATCGCTTTATGCTCGTCGCGGAACCCGTATTTATATTCGTCCAAGTCGGGCATTTGCTTCGCCATTGCCGATCAACCTCCTCGATTATTGTTCGATGCCTTCGTGATTGCCGCTTCCGTGCTCCACGCCTTTGCGCAAGGCGTTCCAGGCCAGCGTAGCGCACTTGATTCTAGCCGGGAATTTGTTAACGCCGGACAGCGCCTCGACGTCTTCGTAATCTTCGAATTGAACGTCCTCGCCCTTCATCAGCGCGGAAAATTTATCCGCGAGCGCCAGCGCCTCTTCGCTCGTCTTGCCCATAACCGCTTCAGTCATCATCGAAGCCGACGACATGCTGATCGAGCAGCCTTCGCCCGTGAACTTCACGTTGCGGACGACGCCGTCTTCGAGCTGAAGCTGCAGGGAAATCCGGTCGCCGCACGTCGGATTGTTCAGGTTGACGGTTACGGAACCGTCCTCCAGTTCTCCCCGGTTGCGCGGCATTTTATAGTGATCCATGATGACGCGGCGGTACAAATCATCCAATTGACTCATAACCGAAAAACTCCTTTGTCTTAACCAGAGACTCGGCCAGCCGGTCGATATCTTGTTCGGTGTTGTACAGGTAGAAGCTGGCCCGGGCCGTCGCGCTGACCTTGAGCCACCGCATCAGCGGCTGGCAGCAGTGATGCCCGGCGCGCACGGCGATGCCTTCGGTGTCGAGCACCGTCGCGACGTCGTGCGGGTGTACGTCTCCCAGGTTAAAGGTGACGAGTCCGGCGCGTTGATCGGCCGGCGGACCGTAGATCGTCACGCCGTCGATCGACGACAGCCGATCCATCGCGTAACGAACTAGCTTATGCTCGTGGGCCTCGATGTTGTCCAAGCCGATCTGCTCCAGGAAGTCGATCGCCGCGCCGAGTCCGACGGCTCCGGCGATGATCGGCGTGCCGCCTTCGAACTTCCACGGCAGCTCCTTCCAGGTCGAATCGTGCAGCTCGACGAAGTCGATCATCTCGCCGCCGAATTCGATCGGCTCCATTCTCTCCAGCAGCTGCGCCTTCCCGTATAATGCCCCGATTCCGGTCGGAGCGCACATCTTATGCCCGGAGAAAGCATAGAAGTCGATGTCGAGCGCCTGCACGTCGACCTTCATGTGAGGCGTGCTCTGCGCCCCGTCGACGACGATGATCGCGCCTTTGCGGTGCGCGATCTTCGCGATCTCCGCGATCGGGTTGACCGTGCCGAGCACGTTGGACACGTAGGTGATCGCGACGATTTTCGTCCGTTCCGTCACCGTCGCTTCCACGTCCTCCAGCGTAACCGTCCCGTTCGGCTGCAGCGGAATGTACTTCAGCGTCGCTCCCGTCGCCTTGGCGGCTTGCTGCCAAGGGATCAGGTTGCTGTGATGCTCCATCGGCGTAATAACGATCTCGTCGCCCTCTCGCAGCGTCTGGCGGGCATAGCCGGAGGCAACGAGATTCAGAGCGGTCGTCGTGCCGCGGGTGAAAATGATTTGCCTCGAAGCCGGAGCGTTCAGGAACCGGGCGACTTTCTCCCGGGCTCCCTCGTAAGCGTCCGTCGCGCGCGAGCCGAGCGTATGCACGCCGCGGTGCACGTTGGCGTTATCCCATTCGTAGTAACGTTTGACCGCTTCGATGACCGAGCGGGGCTTCTGCGTTGTCGCCCCATTATCCAGGTATACGAGCGGATGTCCGTTAATATCCTGTTGGAGAATCGGAAATTCCGACTTCAATGCGATCGGGTCCATAATTAGCCCAGCTTTCTTTCAAGGATGCGGTGCAGTTGCTCGCGCAGCCCTTCCAGCGGAATCTCGGATACGACCGGGTCGAGGAAGCCATGAATGATCAGCCTCTCCGCTTCGCTGCGGGTAATTCCGCGGGACATCAAATAATAAATTTGCTCGGCGTTCACTTGGCCTACGCTGGCCGCGTGTCCGGCTTTGACGTCGTCCTCGTCGATCAGCAGGATCGGGTTGGCGTCTCCGCGAGCTTTCGGGCTCAGCATGAGCACCCTCTCCGTCTGCTGGCCGTTTGCCTTCGTGGCGCCGTGCTCGATCTTCGTAATGCCGTTGATGATCGCCGTCGCTTCTTCCTTCATGACCGCGCGGGTAATCATGTCGCTCTCGCTCGAACGGCCGAAGTGAACGGCTTGCGTCGTGAGGCTCATGCGCTGGCTGCCCGTTCCGACGGAAATGATTTTCGAATCGGACGTCGATCCGTTGCCTTTAAGCACCGACTTCGTATCGGTAACGGCGTTGCCGTTGTGCAGGTCGCCGACGATCCACTCGATGCGCGCGTCGTTGTCCAGCACGGCGCGGCGGTAAGCGAAATCGATCGCACTCCCGTCCATATGATGAACGGCCGCATACTGCACGAACGCTCCGGCTTTCGCGAATACTTCCACGGCGCTGTTGTGCAGCAGCGTGGACGTCGTCTCGCCAAGCTTGGAAGCGACTTGCTCCACGAAGGATACGCGGCTGTGCTTATCCGCGACGACGAGAACGTGAGGCATGAACGTAGCCGTCGCATCATCCGCGAACAGCAGCGCCTGAATCGGCTCCTCGATCACGACTTCGCTGGGCACGTACAGGAATACCCCGCCGTTCCAAAGCGCCGCGTGCACGGCGGACAGCTTGTGCTCATCCTTCGTATAAGCGGTCATGAAATGTTGACGGAACAGCTCCTCGTGATTGCGGGCGGCGTCTTCCAGACTCGTCAGAATGACACCCTTCGCCTTCAATTCGTCGGATAGCTGCGTGTAGATGACGGAAGAGTTATGCTGAACGATCAGGGGGCCGCTCTTCTCTTCCGGCAGCAGCGCGGCAATCGGGGCGGGCAAATCCGCCGCGGAAGCCGCCGCCTGCCCAGGGCGGTTCACTCCGTAATGGTCCAGCGTCCAGCGCGTCAGGGGAAGCTTCTCCGGCTTCGGCAACGGAAGCTCCGTCGCCAGCTGTCCGGCTTCTTCGCGCACGGTGACGAGCCAGGCCGGCTCGTTCTTGCTGCGCGCTATTGCGGCGGCCGCTTCCCGGCCGAAGGAAGTTATGGGTGTACTCATCGCTGCCTGCCTCCTTAAGCTTGGCCGACGGTCTCGTCGACGATGCCCAATTCTTCTTTTACCCAATCGTAGCCTTCCGCTTCCAGACGCTGAGCCAGTTCCGGTCCGCCGGATTTAACGATGCGGCCTTGCATCATGACGTGCACGAAATCGGGTTTGATATAGTTCAGCAAACGCTGATAGTGGGTGATAATCAGGAAGCTGCGGTCTTCCGCGCGCATTGCGTTCACTCCCTCAGCCACGATGCGCAGCGCGTCGATGTCGAGACCGGAATCGATCTCGTCAAGAATGACCAGCTTCGGATCGAGCAGCATCATCTGCAAAATCTCGTTGCGCTTCTTCTCGCCGCCGGAGAAGCCTTCGTTCAGATAGCGGTGCATGAACTCGGGATTCATCTCCAACTCTTTCATCTTCGCTTCCATCTGACGCACGAACTTGATCAGGGAAATCTCGTTGCCTTCCTCGCGACGGGCGTTGATCGCGCTGCGCAAGAAGTCGGCGTTCGTGACGCCCGTAATTTCGCTCGGATACTGCATGGCGAGGAACATGCCCGCGCGCGCGCGCTCGTCGACGCCCATCTCCAGCACGTCTTCGCCGTTCAGCGTAACGGCTCCTTCGGTTACTTCGTATTTCGGATGACCCATCAACGCCGATGCAAGCGTACTTTTGCCCGTACCGTTAGGCCCCATGATCGCGTGCACTTCGCCGCCGTTAATTTTCAGATCGATTCCTTTCAAAATCTCTTTGCCCTCTATGGACGACTTCAGACCTTGAATTTCAAATTGAGTGGACATTCTTCTAACCCTCCAGGTTCTATGAGGACTTATTCTATGGAATAAATCCTTATTTATAATTATTTTAATTTGATTCTCAGTGATTCTCAATAACAATTTTATGAAAGATACGTCAAAAAAGCAAACCGTTCTTCGTCCCGATCGGAAACGAACGACGGTTTGCCTGCAATATCAACGATGTATGCGGTTTCTTACTTCTTCCGATTGCCGTCGGAATTGCTCGTCGTCCAGCACCGGAGTCAGCGGCGAGCCGCTCAAATCTTGAAGTTCGATCCAGGATTTGCATCCGCCGTATTCGTCTCGCATCGGAATCGTCCGAGGCTCGTCCAGCCGGTAGACTCGCAGGACGAGCACGTGCAGCGGCTTCGTTTTTTTCCACCGCAATCGCTCCTCCGCGTAATCCTCCGTCCAAATATGCAAACCTTCCAGCCGCTTCAACGTCTCCGCGTCCGTCACTTCCAAGTCCTCCGCAACCTCCGCGAACGAGGTGACCGTCACGAATCCCGGCGTCAACGCCGCTTCCGCCTGCGTCTGCTCTACGCCTCCGGCGGCTTCCGGAATCACCAAATTCGGGCGCTGGTGCTCGAAAGACGGGAACAGATAAAACCTCGGACTTTCCAGCCGGAACTCCTTCGTCTCCTCGGCGATGCCGCCCTTGCGCAGCACGATGACCTGCCTGCCTTCCTCCAGCGCCTTGACGGCGACGGCCCATTCTCTCAATGCGATCGTCGTTTCCATTGCGTTGCTTCCCTCTCCTCTGTGCCTTAACGATTTCTTCATTATAACACAGTCGGATTAGGGAAGGTTGACCCGTACCTCAAGCTCGGGCACGTAGGTCGACTTCCCGAAGCTTTCCGCCACGATCTGAAGCTTCGCTTCGGACTCAACGGGACCGAAAACCATTCCGCTCTCCTTGCCGTACAGCGTATCGATAACAGGCACCTTGCCGTTCTCGACGTCGTACAGGGAAAAGCCGACAACCTCGCCGGGCGGGAACAGCGTGCGCACGACAGTTCGGTCCGACCGCCTTTCGATCGCCGTGACGATCAATTCCTTATCCTCCCCGATCGGAACGACGAGCGGATCGTTCGGGGTAGGCACGCTCTTTACGTCAGCCCGTCCCTTCACGTCGTTGATCTTCCAATCCCAGTAGACCGGTCTGATCAGCAAGCTGTTCGCCTCGGGATTAAGCGCGGGGAAGCTCGCATGGCTGATCTCCCCGTTTGCGGATTCGCGGAGAGCGACCGCTCCGTACCGGTATCCCGTATCGTCTTCCAGCTCGATTCCGAAAACCCGGTTTATTCTGGATGCGGACGGCTTGAACGTATAATCGATTCTCGTGGACACCTTGGACATCGAAACTTTGCTCACGTTCAGACCGTAGCTCACGTCAAATGAGTTTTGCGGATTGACGATGACGAGCGAAGGGTCCTGCCTGCGCACATCGACATCGAACTCCCACTCTCCGTCGACGGTCCCGATCCGCGAAACGGCCAACTCGAAATCCGTATACTGCATCCGGAAGCCTTCGAAAGGGTAGTATGTCGTGGACAGCACGCCTTCGTATTGAGTCGAGCTCACGATCGTATACTCGTTGCGAAAAACGGCGTATTCCCCTTCGTCTTCTCCCGCTTGGCCGACATATCCGACCGTCTGCCCGTCCAATCGCACAGCGCCCTTCAAGTTAAAATCCTTAATCGGCTGATCCGACGTGATCGAGTAGCGGATAGCCAGCGCATAGCCGTCGTTGACGATGTAGCCAAGCCGCACGTGAATTCCTTGATCCGATACGCCTGCGCCCGACACCGAGTTCTCCTTCAGACTCATTCTGCGGATCGATTCTCGGAGTTCATAGACGGAGAGCTGCGACCTCAGCCTCTCGTTCTCGGAGTGGACATCAATCGGAATCTCCGAAGACGGTCCGGCCTGCCCGATAGGATTCTCTAGCGCCCCTTCCTGATTGTAAGCCGAATACCCCGCGATCGATCCTCCGACGATCGCCGCCGAAGCGATCAGCGCGGCCCAAGCTCTGCGTCTCCTTGCCGTCCGCCTCTGCGCGCTCCGATCCGGCAAAGCCGCCAACGTCAGCTCGATCCTCTCCGCAACGGTTGCCGGAACGCTCGTCCCCTCCCGTTTTCCGATGTTCTGCAATCTCGTTTCCAACTGTTCAGCATTCATAACCGATCTCACCTCTCTCGGATACGTTCAGCCATTTGACCAACTGTCGCCTGGCCCGATGCAGCCTCGACTTCAGCGTCCCTTCCGACACGTTCATGATGTCCGCGATCTGCGCCAACGGCAAATCCGCGAAATAATGCAGCTTCACCAACGTACGCAGAGGCTCGTCCAACCGATTGACGGCATCCTTCAAGTCGAGATCCGACTCCCTGTCCGGAGCTGCCCGGTCCGGAATCGCATCCGTAGGAGACACTCTCTTCTGCTTCCGGTAGATTCGCCGGCACTCGTGAATGAGAATCCGAAACATCCAGGTCCGAAAATAAGCCGGCTCCCGCAGCTTCCGAACGCTTCGGTAAGCTTGCAGAATCGCTTCCTGAATCGCGTCCGCGCAATCCTCGTCTCTGTGCAGCAGCGTCCGCGCCATTCCGTACAGCTCGTTTTGCATCTGTCGGACAAGCCTTGAGAACGCCTCGCGGTCGCCCGAGCAGGCGAGCTGTACATCCGTCTTCCATGCCAGTTCAGACAACGGTTCTCCTCCGTTTCCAAGACGTTTCGCCGCCTTATTTTTCTCTATCTATCTGTTAGATCCCGCATCCAGGCAAACGGTTCATTTTAGTTTCATTGTAGTGCAGCCGATCCGCGCCCGTCGAGACGACAGGGCGGTTCGGCTGCAGGTTTGCGCCCTTGCTACACGAGGAATATCGCGACGACCGTCGTGACGGCGAGCCCGATCAGCACCGGCTTCAGGTTGCGCCGGGCCAGCTCGAACGGGCTGACGCCGCAGATGGCCGCGGCCGGGATCAGCGCCCACGGGATCAGCGTTCCGCCGCCGACCCAGATCGCCGCCACCTGGCCGAGGGCGGTCAGTGTCGCCGCTCCGCTGCCGAGCGCGACGGAGAACATGTGCGCGACCGAGCCGACGAGCGAGATGCCCGAGAACCCCGAGCCGTCGAGGCCGGTAATCGCTCCGGTTGCCGTCAGCGTCACCGATGCGACCGCTCCGTTCATCGGCACCGAATTGGCGAGCGCCACGCCGAGATCGTTCACGATGCCGTGAGAACCGAGCAGCGCGCCGTCGCCGAACAGCTCCTTGAACGCCGAATCGCCGAGATAGAAAAACGCCGCGATCGGAATAACCGGTCCGAATACCCGGAATCCGAATTGAAAACCTTCTATTAAATAGGAGGTCGTCTCTTCCAGCCCTCTGTTCCGATGGGCCAGCATCGTCGCCACGATCAGGATGACGACCGCCGTACCGCCGATCAGGGCGGTCGCGTCGCCTCCTTGCAGGTCGAAGGCGAACATCACCGCGACGTCGATCGCGAACAGAATCGGGATCGCGATGGCGAGCGCCTTCTTCACCGAAGCCGGCAAGTTCACCGCCGCTTTCGTCCCCGCTTCCTCCCGGCCGACGGCGACAAAGCCGTCGTTCCACTTCCCGTTCTTCATGTCTCTGCGCATCATCCAGAATGCGACGATCGTCGTCACGAGCCCCATCACGATGACGAGCGGGACGCTGGCCGCCATGACCTGGGACACCGGCAAGCCCGCCGCGTCCGCCGTCAGCTTCGGCGCTCCTTGAATAATGTAATCTCCGGACAGTGCGATGCCGTGCCCGAACAGGTTCATCGCGACGGCCGCTCCGAGCGCGGGCAGGCCGACGCGCAGCGCGACCGGCAGCAGCACGGCCCCGATCAGGGCGACGCCGGGGGACGGCCAGAAAAACAGCGAGGTCAGCAGCATGATGATACCGATGCCCCAGAACGCCAGCGTGGGCGTCCGCAGAAAGCCTGTAAGCGGTTTAATCATCGTCTCGTTAATGCCCGTAATGATGAGCACGCGGCTCATGGCGACGATGATCGAGATGATGAAGATCGTGCCCAGCAGCTCCTTGGTGGCGTAAATAAAGCTGTTGAAAATGCCCGACACCGAGCCGCCGATGCTTTCCGTCGCGATCAAGCCCAGCGTGAAAATGCCCGCGACGCAGATCAGCGTCGTATCTCTTCGCTTCACGAGCAAAGCGAGTATGAATGCGATAAACGCCACGTAAACCCAGTGAATCGCAGATAATTGAATATCCACCTATCCCACTCTCCAGTCATTCGTGCGAGTGCTCCATTGTATGTGGCCGGATGGATAGGCGTTCGTGCCAACGCAAATAGAGGGCTGGGCCATAAGTAAAAAGAGTCGTACGGAAAGATAATCGATCGAGAATGGTTGCCGTGCATGTATCTCCTTCCGATGCTATACGATCCCGAAATTGGAATTGATTAACCCGTGATAGGGTAATTTCAGGACCGTATGAGGCAGTCTCCAGAAGATACATGCACTTTCGTAATCAATTATCGTGTACGACCTTACTTATGGCTCAGCCCCCTTATGCTAATTTTTATTTAGGGGGTCAAAACAACCGTTCCGTAAGGAGGAAGAGAGATCGCCTGTCCGTCCATCGACGCCGCGCCGTCGGTCGTCAGCTCCAGCTTGGAGAAAACGGCTTGCTCCGGTTTGCCTTCCGGCAGCGCGACCGTCTGCGGCTGCTCGGACATATTGTGCAGCACCAGCAACTGTTCGTCTCCGCTCGCGCGGATGTATGCGGTGACGTAGTCGCTCCCCGCGTCGTAAGAAGCGATAGTACCCTCTCGCAGCGCAGAGTGCTGCGCCCTCCAGGAAATGAGCTTCCTGTAGTGGTTGAGAAGGGAGTCCGGATCGGCCTCTTGGGCTTCCACGGACGCCTCTTCGGTGCGATACGACGAGCTTTGCCACGTCGTCTCCTCGGGCGAGCCGCCCTTCCTCGTCCAAGGGAACGGCTCGCGCAGCTTCTCGTCCGGCTTAAGGCCGGCCACGCCCAGTTCCTCGCCGTAATAGACGAAGGCGTTGCCCGGCATCGTCAGCAGCAGCGAAGCCGCCAGCTTGGCGCGGTCGACGCTGCCCCCGACCGCGTTCATGACGCGGGTCTGATCGTGATTGGACAGGAATGGCGCGTCGACGAACCGGCCGCCGGACACCTTGGCGAAATAATCGTGCATGCGGGACAGCGTAAAGCCGATGCTGGACGATCGGCCCGAAGCCGCCGCGCCGAGCAGCGTGCCCGCGAGATCGAAGTTAAACGCCGAATCGAGCGCGTTGTCCAGGTAAGGCGCGACGATCGCCGCGCCATCCCACACTTCGCCGACGAGATAGGCGTCGGGATTGACCTCGTTCAAGCCTTGGCGGAACTCTTGCCACCAGCTTTTGTTTTTCTGCTGCACCGTCGGCGAGGAGATCGTCGACTTGAAATCGCCGAAAATATGCTTGGCCGCGTCCAGCCGGAAGCCGTCGACGCCTTCCTTGAGCCAGTATTGGCCGATGGCGATCATTTCCTTGCGGACTTCGGGATTATCGAAGTTCAAGTCCGGCATGCCGCCCCAGAAGACGCCCAAGTAGCTGCCGCTCTCCCCCTTGTGCCACGGGTCCGATCCCGTCGCCCCATCGGAGGGCGTCGCCAGCTCCGCATTTTCCACCCACGTATACCAATCCCTGTAATTGCTACCCGCGCCCCGAGCCGAATCGGTGAACCACGGATGCTCGGAGCTCGTATGGTTGACGACAAGGTCCATCATGACGCGAATGTCGCGGCGGTGGGCTTCCTCCAGCAGCTTGCGGAAGTCGTCCATCGTGCCGTAATCCGGGTGAATCCCGTAATAATCGGTCACATCGTAGCCATGGTAGCTTGGGGACGGCTGAATAGGCATCAGCCACAACCCGTCCACACCGAGTCCTTCCAAATAATCGAGCTTGCCCGTCAGGCCGATCAAATCCCCGATGCCGTCCCCGTCCGAATCGGCGAACGAGCGAACGAACACTTCGTAGAATACGCCGGACGGTCCGTCCGCCGGAGCGGCGGTTTCCTTCCGGACGGCTGCCGAACAGCCGGCCAGCAGCAGAGCGGCGGCAGCGAAAAAAACGAGCGGTCTCTTCGCCCAGCGCCTCATCCTTTGGACGCTCCCGCCGTCAGCCCGTCCACGAGGAAACGCTGGGTGTACATGAACAGCAACGTAATCGGCACCGCAACGAGCACGCAGCCCGCGGCGAACAGCGTAAACTCGGTGCTGTTGTAAGAGTCGATGATGTTCCACAGGCCTACAGCGAGCGTCCAGTTTTCCGGAGTACGCAGGATCGCCCTGGCGAAAATAAAATCGACCCAGGCACCGGCGAACGTCGTAAGAGAAATGTACGTGATGATCGGACGCGACAGCGGCAGGATAATGCGCATGAAGATCGACATATGGCTTGCTCCGTCGATGCGCGCCGCTTCCTCCAAGCTTCTCGGAATCGTATCGAAGAAGCCTTTGGCGACGAACATCCCGAGCGCCGCGCCCGCAGAGTAGACAAGTACGAGCGCCCAGATCGAATCGAGCAAGTCGATCGTGTTCAGAATGATGAACACCGCCATAATGCTCAGGAAGCCCGGGAACATGCCGAGAATCAAAATCAGCATCATCATCGCCTTGCGGCCCTTGAACCGGAAGCGCGAGATTGAGTACGCCGTCAGCAGCTGAATGAGCGTGCCGAGCATCATGCTCGCCGTCGCCACCTTAAGCGTGTTCCAGTACCAGCTCGCGTACGGAATCGAACGGTCCGCCCGTTCCCGGAACAGATCCCGGTAATGATCGAGCGTCCACGCGGTCGGAATGAAGTGATCGCTGAACAGCGAATTGCCGACGCGGAAGGAGGACAGCACCGTCCACAGAGCCGGGTAGATGCAGGCTACGGCGATCAGCGCCAGCAGCGCGTAACTGAACAACAGACGCGGTTTCATTGGATCATGTCCTCCTCGTTGAACGACCTCGTTCTCCTGAACATGACGATGGCCGCGGCCGCGATGAACAGGAAGAGCAGAATCGATACGGCCGCCGCGATGTTGTACTGGTTGAAATCAAGAGTCAGCTTGTACAGCCAGGTGACGAGCAGATCCGTTTCTCCTGCGTTGTTGTATTTCATCGTAGCCGGATTGCCCCCGGTCAGTAGGAAAATGACGTTAAAGTTGTTGATGTTGCCCACAAACTGCGTAATGAGAATCGGAGCCGTCGCGAACAGAACGTATGGCATCGTGATGTTGCGGAACTTCGCCCAAGCGGTTGCTCCGTCCACGTCCGCCGCCTCGTAGAGGTCCTTTGGAATCGTCGTCAGGATGCCCATGACGAGAATCATCGACACCGGGATGCCGATCCACATGTTGACGACGATGACGGACACCTTCGCCCAGAACGGATCGTTCAGCCACGGCAGACCTTCCATCCCGAAATAGCGGAAATATTGGTTGATCGGGCCGAACTTCTCGTTGAGCAGGTTTTTCATGATGAGCAGCGAGACGAATTGCGGAATGGCGTACGGAATAATGAACAGCATTCTCCAGATGCCTTTGAACCGGATGCCTTGCTGATTAATCAAAAGCGCGACGAGAATGCCCCCGAAATAGCAGGTCACCGTGGCCAGAATCGCCCAGACGATCGTCCAGCTCAGAACGCCGACGAACGTATTGCTCCAGACGTTCATGTTGAACAGCTTATCGAAGGTGGCGAAGCCGACCCAGTCGACCAGGTTTTTCGGCGGAATATGATTAGGCGACGCGTAGTTCGTAAACGCGATCAGCGATGTGAACACGATCGGCATGATCGTGAAGAACAACACGCCGATCATCGGCACCGACAGGAGCAGCCACGGGAACACGCTGCTGTTCAGCACGCGCAGCTCCGAGCCGCTTTGCTTCCTTCGTCCGACGACGACCGCGTCGCGAATATTCAATGCGTAGAACAGCAGAAACAGCAGGACGACGAGAATCGCCAATACCCCGTAGATCATCATGAAGATGGAATGGTCTCCGGGAACGTTTTTATAAACTTTGCCTACCTTGACTAGATGCTGGCCCTGCTCTCCGAGCGTTACGATCCCCTTCAAGTGGGGGGTGAGCTTGGCGGCGATCGCATAGATGCCGGCCGCGTATACGAGAATGAACGACAAGCCTTTGACGTACTGCCGATTGTACAATTGGCCCAATCCCGCGCAAATTACGGAAAGCCAACCCGCCGTCGCAGCGCGATGCTTCAAGATGAGCCCTCTCCTTCCTGTTAAGCCGTCTCACCCGCCGCGAGGCGGCGGGTGGATGGCGCATGGTTGCGTGCTATTGTTATTGCGCGGATGCGATCGCGTCTTTCACTTTCTTGGCCCAATCGTCCATCGTCGCCTGCGGATCGGCCTTGTCGTTCCACAGGGAAGCGAGCGCGGCTTCATGCGTCGCCCAGAACGCGTTCATCTCGGCGATCTTCGGCATCGGCGTGGAGTTGTCGAACTGCTTCAGGAACACGCTCGCGAACGGATCGCTGCTCACTTTGTCGCTTGCCGCTACGTTCTTGTTGGACGGCAGGCTGCCGAACAGCTCGAAGTTCTTCGCCTGGAACTCCTCGGAGGAGACCAGCTCCGCGAACAGCTTCGCGGCGATCGGATACTGCGAATACGCGTTGACCAGGAAGCCTTTGACGCCGGAGAAAGGCATCATCGGTTTGCCGTTCGGCAGCGTCGGATATTCCATGACTCCGAGGTTGGCGATCGACTTCTTGAACTCGCCCGTCTGCCAGGGACCGCTCACGTTCATCGCCAGCTTGCCTTCGTTGAACAGGCTCGTTTTGATGTCCGATTTAATGTCGGCCGCTTTGATCGGCAGGATTTGGTCCTTCAGGCTACCGAAAAATTGTGCCGCTTCGACGGAGCCCGCGCTGTTAAGACCGATATCGGAGCCGTCGGTGCCGTCCTTGCCGAATACGTAGCCGCCGTAGCCGCCGAAGAGGCCCCAGCTCCAGTATCCGTTGCCGACTTCCCACATGTAAGCGTACTTCTGCGCTTTCACGTCGTTGAACTTTTTCGCGAATTCGATAACCCCGTTCCAATCCTTCGGCGCTTCGCCGTTCGTGTCCGCGAACAGGTCTTTGTTATAGAACACCGCCGTCGTCTCTACGGACATCGGATAGCCGTACAGCTGCCCGTCGATCGCCCATGCTTCCACGGATTTGTCGGAGTTGTTCGCCTTCGACTCTTCTTCGTGCAGGTCGTTCGGAAGCACGACGCCCGCTTGGACCGCCGAGCCGAGACGGTCGTGCACCGCCAGGAAGACGTCCGCGCCTACGCCGGCCGGTGCGTCCGTAATCATTTTCTCGATCGATTTGTCCGGACCTACGTCCTGGTATTCGATATCGATGCCGTACTTCTCTTTAAATGCTTTGGCGGCTTCGTCGATCAGCGCTTTCTCGCTCGCGGAATACCAGACGACCAGCTTCGCGCCTTCTTCCGGCGCGTACTCCTCTTCGCCCGCTTCCTCGGAAGGAGCGGCGCTCGCGCTTTCCGTAGCGGCAGGCGAGCTGGCGCTAGGAGAAGATGACGCATTGTTCCCGTTATTGGCTCCTCCGCAAGCGGACAACAAGAGCGCCATTGTCAGCATCGTGCTTGCATACACTTTTTTCATTCGTTTCCGAACCCCTCTCACTGATTTCAATAAATTGCGCTTGGCCGATCTATCTCACCGTCATTTTCCGCTCTGGTCCGGGACGTCGTTTTCTAGTGCAAACGTTTGTCTATTAGGGCAAAAAAATGACAAACAGCCCGGTTTTCGAGCAAGTTTGTGTAGGTTTGATAAATGAAAGCGCTTTTGGTTCTGCTTTCTATCATAATTAAAAACAGATATTTGTAAATCGTTTGCACCTATTAAATTCGAAAGAAAATGCGTATAAAACTTTAATTTACTCGTTATATCTCTTCATTTTGGTTTTTCTTCATGTTGCGCTTTTGTGCAATATGTGGCACAATATTTGCGCCATCACGCACACGAAGATGCACAAAAAAAACGGATTTTCCAATGTACACCTTGCCCGGATCGGATACAATAAAACTATTAGTGCGTGTTCAAAAAGTCGGCTTTTCAGGACTGAGGCTGGTCGTTCGCCTGACGGCGAACTGCTCGCCCATGCATCCTGGAAGGTTGGATGAAGCTTAGGGATTGAGGAACGGTCGTAAAGCGTAGGAAAACCTACGTGAGCACCGGAAAGCCCGGCTGAATTCAAGATTCGATGTCGAATCCGCTTCCCGCTCTACTTCGTCATCAAAAACTGACTTTTTGAACATCCTCTATCAAAACGTTCGTAAAGGAAGGCCATCGACAATGACCGTCACGATCAAAGACGTAGCCAAGGCGGCGGGCGTATCGCCATCCACCGTATCCAGAGTAATTTCCGAGCATCCCCGGATCAGCGCGGAGACGAGCAGGAAAGTCAAAAGGATCATGGAAGAGCTCGGATACCATCCGAACCTGATGGCGAAAAGCCTCGTCTCCAGAACGACCCGTACGATCGCGGTCATCTTCCCCAAGCCGGCCGAGGAACTGCTCTTAAACTTTTTCTTCTATGAATTGATCAGAGGAGTGCTCGCCCAGTTGACCCGGGCAGGCTACGACCTGCTGATGGCGGGCGGCAGCAACGAGCAAGAAGAACTCGACACCGTAGCCCGGCTTGTCAAGGGAGGCCGGATCGACGGACTCATCCTGCTCTACTCCCGATCCTCCGACCCGATCATCCATTTCCTGCGCAAGGAGAACATGCCGTTCGTCCTGATTGGCAGAAGCCTGGATTACGAGGACGTACCATCGGTGGACAACGACAACGTGCAAGCCTCCTACGACGCCACGAAGCACCTGATCGCCCAAGGCCAGAGAAGAATCGGCTTCGTCAGCGGGCCGGCCAAGCTGGCCATGACTCAGGACCGCATGAACGGCTATACGAAAGCGCTCGCGGAAGCCGGACTCCCGTTCAAGCAAAGCTGGGTCGTCGAAGGAGAGTTTCTGATCGAGAGCGGCTATCGCGCGATGGCTTCGATCATGTCCCAGCCGGAACCGCCGACCGCTCTCGTCGTCATCGACGACGTCGTCGCCTTCGGCGTGCTCAAAGGCTTGTCCGAGCTCGGCTACCGCGTACCGCAGGACGTCGCCATCGTCAGCTTCAACAATATCGCCTTGTCTGAACTCACGATTCCTCCGATCAGCTCCGTAGACGTCGGAACCTACCAGCTCGGCTACACGGCATCGCAGATGGTGCTTAATCTGATGAAGGACATCGAGATTACGGCCCGGCAGCTCATTCCGCATCGGCTTGTCGTGCGGGAATCGTCCCTCCGTCCGGAAATGCCCGTTTGAGCTGGGGTGTCCTCAGCGTCAGGGCAACCCAAGTGATCGATAAAAAGAATGGGGATATATCTCCTGTAGAGCGAAGCGCCTGCCTCATACGGTTATGAAATTACCCTGTTGCGGGTTAATCAATTCCTAATTTCATGATCGTATCAGCAGCGGAAGGAGATATATCCCCATGTTCATAGATCGATCACTCGCCTTTTTTTCATCCTTATAAGGACAAGCCGGCATGCTGCGGCTTGTCCTTCGGCACTTTAAACCGCGCATAAAGTGATTTATACTAACATACAGACCATTTTGAGATAAATACAACTGAACCCGTCGGATAACTTTGTGGAGGCGAACGTTTAATGAGCAATTATCACCCGTTAACCGAACAAGAAGCGATCGAGATCGCCCGAAGTATCGCTGGCGTATTCGGTCCCGAAGGCGAGCTCGGCTGCCGCGAGATCGGAGACGGCAACCTGAATCTCGTATTCCATGTCAGCCAAGCTTCCACGGGTTCCGGCCTAATCGTGAAGCAGGCGCTGCCGTACGCCAAAGTCGTCGGCGAATCGTGGCCGCTGTCGCTCGATCGCGCGCGCATCGAGAGCGAAGCGCTGATCATCGAAGAGCGGCTGGCCCCGAGCCTTGTCCCGAAGGTATACCATTCCGACAACGAACTGGCGCTTACGGTCATGGAGGATCTGAGCAGCCACGTCATTATGCGGCAAGGCTTGATCGCCGGGGGCGTCTACCCGCTGTTCGCGGAGCACATCTCCGACTTTCTCGCCAAGACGCTGTTCTTCACGTCCGATCTGGGCATGAACCAGCAAGAGAAGAAGCAGCTCGCGGGCTCTTTCGTCAACCCGGACCTGTGCAAAATTACGGAAGACCTCATCTTCGACCATCCGTATACGAATGCCGATACGAACAGCTTCGATCCGCATCTGCAAGCGGATGCCGAAAACCTGTGGGCCGATCAGGAGCTTCATCTGGAAGTCGCCCTGCTCCGGGAGAAATTTCTGACGCACGCGCAGGCGCTCCTTCACGGGGATCTGCATACCGGCAGCATCTTCGTCACCGAGCAGTCGACCAAGGTGATCGACCCCGAATTCGCCTACTTCGGACCGATGGGCTTCGACATAGGCGCAGTGATCGCGAACCTGCTGCTGCACTATGCGTCGCAAGAGCATTGGTCTGCGGACGAAGCTTACCGCCAAGAGCGCAGACAGTATTTGCTCGCCACGATCCGCGACATCTGGAACGGCTTCGAGCGGAAATTCCGCGCGCTGTGGAACGAGCACGGCGTCGATCGGATCGCCAAGACGGCGGGCTACCAGGAAGACTATGTAAGCCGGCTTCTGCAGGATACGGCCGGCTTCGCCGGAGCCAAAATCGTACGCCGGATCGTCGGTCTCGCGCACGTCGCGGACATCGATAAAATTCCGGACGCCGACGTGCGGGCCCGGGCGCAAAGACTGGCGCTCGCGATCGGAACGACGCTGATCAAGCGCAATCGCCGAATCGCGTCCATCGAAGACATCATCGATATTGCCGATTCCGCCGCCCGGTTATAGAACCGCAAGCCGTCGGGCAAAAGAATCGAGAGGAGCATCAAACCAATGAACCATGAATCGAAACAGGCGAGTCACGAAGTACTGCAATCCCTCATCTGGGAAAACGACGCGTTGTCGCTGCTCGATCAGCGCCTCCTTCCGGAGGAGACCGTCTATCTTCATCTGACGACGCCTCAGGACGTCTGGGAAGCGATCCGGGAGCTGAAGGTGCGGGGAGCGCCGGCGATCGGCATCGCGGCCGCTTACGGCGTCGTGCTCGGCGTCCAAGGATTCGCCGGAAGCCCGGCCGACTGGGCGGCGGAGGCGACCCGCCACGCCGAGCATCTGGCGACGTCCCGGCCGACCGCCGTGAACCTGTTCTGGGCGCTCGATCGGATGAAGGCGCGGGCCCAGGCCCTCGCCTCGCTCGGACTTGAGCCGGAAGAAGCGACGCAAGCGCTGCTGGACGAAGCGAAACAAATCCACGCCGAGGACGAGGAGACGAACCGTCTAATCGGCGAGCACGCGCTGACGCTGTTCAAGGACGGCATGGGCGTACTCACCCACTGCAACGCCGGAGGACTTGCCACGGCCAAGTACGGCACGGCGCTTGCTCCGTTCTATCTGGCGCTGGAGCAAGGCATTCAGCTCAAAGTGTTCGCGGACGAGACCCGTCCCGTGCTGCAAGGCGCTCGCCTGACCGCCTTCGAGCTGCAGCGAGCAGGCGTTGACGTGACGCTGATCTGCGACAATATGGCCGGCCACGTCATGTCCAAAGGCTGGATCCAAGCGGTCATCGTCGGCACGGATCGCGTTGCCGCCAACGGGGACGTCGCCAACAAGATCGGCACGTATAGCGTGGCCGTGCTGGCCAAGGCGCACGGCATTCCTTTCTACGTCGCTTGTCCGCTGTCGACCGTCGATCTGTCGACGCCGACGGGCGCCGACATTCCGATCGAGGAGCGCCATCCCGACGAAGTAACCGTCGGCTTCGGCAAGCGCACCGCTCCCGAAGGGGTAGCGGTGTACAACCCGGCATTCGACGTCACCCCGGCAGATCTGGTGACCGCAATCGTGACCGAGAAGGGAATCGTAACCGCTCCGTACGAAGAGAGCTTGCGCAAGCTGTTCGAATAATCTCGTTACGAAGCGGCTTCCGCCATAATTCGAATCGCTTCCCGTCCGCGCATGCCAGCGATAATGCCAAGGGCTTGCGCGGCGTCGGTAACGGATTCGAGCGGCGCATCCAGCAGTTGTTCGATCGTCTTGACCCCCACGGCGCGGCCCGCGACGATCGCGCGGTCCTTCAGCCTCTCGTTGAGCAACTGGACGTCCAGAGCGCCGCACATAATGTATCCAGGACCGGCCGTCACGGCCAGAAGCGTCGTCTTCGGCAGCAGCACCTCGACGCCGATCGCCGTCCATTCTCCGACTCGCAGCGGCATCACTTTAACCATGCCAATCACCTCCAAGTTCAGGCATAGGTTCATGCGATATAAAATATGCGAAGCTAGAATTATTTTTCAGGGCATTTAGACCCATAACCCCTATATTGGGCGTCCATCTCGTGGTATATTGGGTTCTAGGACATGGTTTTACCGGACTATGCATGGCAACGGAGGCTTCTTCATGAAAGACACCCATCAGAATTCCGATGACTCCCATTCTTTTCTAGTGGAATTCAGCATCTCCTCTCCGAACAGAGGAGATGCTTTGATACGCCTGCTTCAAGAACTGAACAACGCGAATTTGGACCATTATCGGATCGTAACGGACAATCGGGCCGCTTCGGCTCGGGAGGACGAGAAGGCTAAACCTTCCGCTCCGGCTCGGGAGGACGAGAAGGCTAAACCTTCCGCTTCGGCTCGGGAGGACGAGAAGGCTAAACCTTCCGCTCCGGCTCGGGAGGACGAGAAGGCTAAACCTTCCGCTCCGGCTCGGGAAGACGCGAAGGCTAAACCTTCCGCTCCCCCCAAGAAGCCGGCGCCCAAACCTTCCGAGCCCAACCCGTTGGAGCTTCGCATTCGTTTTTTTATCGAAACCAGCAAGCTGATCCGGATCAACATAAACAAAGGCCGCGGAATCAAGCTCAGCATTCCGTGCCGCGTGTTGAACTACGATGCCGACAAGCAGCTCATCACCGCGTACCACGTGGACGAGAAGCAAGTTTACACCGTCGGACTGAACGAGATCGACGACTTCGTGGAATAACCGGCTGCACAGCAAAACACGCACCGCAGGGCAGAGAAGCCCTCGGCGCGTGTTTTGCTGTTCGAACGCTTATTTATTTATCGAAATCGAACAAGAAGTCGTCGTCGGTCATCGTTTCCACGTGAATCGTCCGAACGTAGCCGTTGCCTTTCTTCGAGAAGAAATCGTGCTGCTTCGTGCGCGTGCTGATGCCGTTGAACACGATCGGGTTGACCTCTTCCTCCGGGAAGACCGGGTCGAAGCCCATGTTCATAAACGCTTTGTTCGCGTTGTAGCGGACGAATTTCTTAACCTCATCGGCAAGCCCGATCGCCGAGTACAGCTCGTCCGTATACTTCTCCTCGTTCTGGTGAAGATGCATAAGCAGCCCGTACAGCACCTCGTAAGCTTCCTTCTGCTCGCTCTCGTCGAGCTTGCCGTACACTTCCTGCGCCAACACGCCCACGTACAGTCCGTGAATGCTCTCGTCGCGCAAAATGAGGTCGATGACCTCGCCGCTGCTCGTCATTTTTCCCTGTCCGGCCAAATAAAGCGGATAGAAGAAACCGCTATAGAACAAGTAGCTTTCCAGCAGCACCGAAGCCCCCATCGCCAGGAACAGGCTTTTCGGCGACTCGATATGGTTGTAATACTGAACGATCGTGTCGGCCTTCGTCTGCAAATACGGGTTCGCTTCGACCCAGCGGAATACGCCGTCGATCTCTTCCGTCGACGCCAGCGTCGTGAAAATACTGCTGTAGGACTTGGCGTGGATTTGCTCCATCATCGCCATGAAGCCGAGCACCGCTTTGCGCTGTAGCCCGTCGACGTGCTCCAGAATCCGCGGCATGCCGACTCCGCCCTGCACCGTATCGAGCAGCGTCAAGCCCCCCAATACTTTCATGTAGAGCTCGCGTTCCCGATCGCTCAGGTTCATCCAATCCATTTTATCGTCCGAGAGCGGAATTTCCTCATCCGTCCAGAACTGCATAATGTTCTGATTCCAGAACGTGATCGTAAAATCGTCGTCCGGACGATTCCAGTTAACGGCTTTTAACGCGCACATAATTATTCGTCCTCCTGATTGCTGGCGGCTCAGGCGCTCGCCTCGTCCCTGCTCTTACACCGAGCAGGTTATGCACTCTTCCACCGACAGTCGGTTCGTACGCGTATAATAGAGAGATTTCAGGCCTTTCTTGGCCGCGTAGACGTAATAACGGGACAGCTGGCGCGTCGTCACGTCGCTGTTCACGTGCAGGACGGTCGAGATGCCTTGGTCCACGTGAGGCTGGATCTCGGCGATCAGGTCGATGACCTTGAATTGATCCATTTGGTAAGCCGATTTATAGAAGAAAATGTTGTCCTTGCTCAAGAACGGCATCGGATAATACGTCGTCGAGTTCGCATAGGTGCGGGTCTCGATCGGTTCGACGATCGGCATGACGCTCGAAGTCGCGTTCTGGATGTACGAGATGCTCTGCGTAGGCGCGATCGCCAGACGGTAAGCATGGTACAGCCCGTGCTCCGCGACGTCGGCTTTCAGGTTTGCCCAGTCTGCGGGCGACGGCACGTCGATGCCGGCGAACAACGTCTTCACGCGTTCCGTCTGCGGACGATAGTCGATCTCCAAGTAACGATCGAAATATGTACCTTTGGCGTATTCGGAACGCTCGAAGCCGCGGAAAGTGACGCCCGTATCCCTGGCGATCTCCATGCTCTTCTCGATGGAGTGGAAGTTCATCATCATGAAGAACGTGCGAACGAAGTCTCGCGCTTCCTTGCTCTCGTAAGCGATCTTGTTCTTCGCCAGATAGCCGTGCAGGTTCATCGCGCCGAGCCCGACGGAGTGCAGCTCTGCGTTCGCCTTGGCGACGCCAGGAGCGTTGGATACCGTCGTCATGTCGCTAACCGCCGTCAGGCCGACGATGCCCTCGTGCACCGATTCCTTGATTTTGCGCGTGTCCATCACGTTGGCGATGTTCAAGGAAGCGAGGTTGCAGCTAATGTCTCTGCGGATCGTATCCGGCTCGAAATAATCGCCGATCTCCGAAGTTTCCTGAAGTTGGAAAATTTCCGTGCACAGGTTCGACATCTTGATGCCGCCGAGATCCTTAAGCGCGTGTGCGCGGTTGGCGTTGGATTTGTTCATGATGTACGGATAACCGGACTCAAGCTGCGTCGTGGCAATCTTCACGAGCATGTCGCGCGCGCTCATGACCGCTTTTTTCTTCACGCGGTCGTCGGCAAGCAGCGTCTCGTACATCTCGTCCATGTCCATGTCGTCCAGGTGTTGGCCGTAGTGCTTAAACACCGTATAAGGCGCGAAAACGTGCAGCATCTCGTTCTTCTCGGCGAGCTGATAAAATTTGTCCGGCACGATCAGGCCGATCGACAGCGTCTTGAGGCGGGTTTTCTCGTCCGCATTGATCTTCTTGCTGTCGAGGAACTCGATGACGTCCCATCCGAAAATGTTGTAGTAGCCCGCTCCCGAGCCTTTACGCTGACCCATCTGATCAGCATAGGAGAAGGCGTCCTCCATCAGCTTCAACACGGGCATGATGCCCTTCGCCGCGCCTTCTACGCCTTTGATCGTCTCGCCGCGTCCGCGGATCTTCGACAGGTTTACCGCCACGCCCCCGCCGATCTTGGACAGCTGCATACAAGTTCCGATCACATAGTTGATCGAATTGAGGGAGTCGTCCATCTCCAGCAGGAAGCAGGACACCATCTCCCCGCGACGGCTCTTGCCCGCGTTCAGGAACGTCGGCGTAGCCGGCTGCAAGCGCTGCTCCATCATCGAAGCCGCCAAGGCACGGGCCACTTGGAAATCCCCTCTCGCCAAATGCAGCGCCACGATCGACACCCGATCGGGAAAGTGCTCAAGATATAGCGTCTTGTCGTCGGTCTTGACGGCATAGTCGGTATAGAACTTGGAGGCGGCCATATAGGATTTGAATTGGAAGCGGTACGCGTGGGTCAATTCGTAGATTTGATCGACTTCCTCTTCGGAGTAGCGCTCGTAGACGTCTTCGTAGTAGTTGTTATCCAGCATGTAGCGAACCTTCTCGCGGTGGCTGGCGAACTTTACGCTTTTGCGGTAGACGTCCTCCATGAACTCGGCGACGGCTTCGCGATCTTTGTCCAATTGGAAGAACCCTTCCGTATCTCTTTGCATCAATAAGTTGTTCAGTTCAATATGACGCAACTGCGCGCACCTCCTGTACGAATCTCTCAACGTCCTTCGTCGTGCCGGACAACTCGAACTTGCTGATGACGGGCACCCCGTACATCTCCGCGATGCGATCCGCGCTCAGCGCGAATCCGTTCCCCCAATTGCGGTTGCCGCTGGCGGATACCCCGCGCAGCTTCCGATGATTCTTCTTCAAGAACGAAGCGACCCTATCCGGCACTTGACCGAAACCCGTCGTATACGTAATGAGAACGAAGGGCTGATCCAGATCCATGGATTCCTCGATTTGAACCGAAGGAAGCTTTAATTTCTCTACGAACCTCCGTACGTTACCTGTCTTGGAATCATAGGCGATCATCATGCCATTCATTCTCCTTTCTTTGACCTCAACACAATATGTATAGCGACAACATCCAATTTATATCAAGATATTGTGGGTGTCAAGGTGAAAGATGACCTATTGACAAATGCCGATCGCTTGCTATTTTATGCGCAAAAAAAAGAAAAGGATCGCCGAAGCGACCCTCTTCCGCTCTTCGCAAGGGAGAGATGTCTAGTGATAATTGGGCAGCGCGGGACGGTTGAGTTTCTCCAGCAGCAGATCTTGCGCGCCCGAGCTGGACAGCGGAGGGCTCCCGAAATAACCCTGCATTTCGTCGCAGCGGTGAGAGCGCAGAAAATGAACTTGATCCTTCGTCTCGACCCCTTCGGCAATGACCTGCATCTGCAAGTTATGCGCCATCGAGATGATGGCCGCGACGATCGCCGCGTCACCCGGATCCTGCTCGATGTCCCTGACGAAGGAACGATCGATTTTCAGGCGGGCGATCGGCAGATTTTTCAGATAATGAAACGAACTGTACCCCGTCCCGAAGTCGTCGATACTGATATTAACCCCCAGATCGGTCAGCTCTTTCAAATATTGCGAGGCTCGTTCGACGTCCATCGTCATGCTCTCCGTAATCTCGAGCTCCAAATAACGGGGATGCAGGCCGGTCTGACGCAGGATTTCGGAAATTTTGCCCGTCAAATTCCGCTGAGAGAACTGCCGAAACGACAAATTGACGGATACGGGGATATTAAGCAATCCCTCATCCTGCCAAGCCTTGTTCTGCCTGCAAGCCTCTTCGATCACCCATTCGCCGAGCGGCACGATCAGGCCGCTCTCCTCCGCCGCGGGAATGAACTCCCCCGGGGAGACGAGCCCGCGTTCGGGATGCTGCCATCGGACGAGCGCTTCCATACCGACGATCTGGCCGGAAGCCAGATCGTACTGGGGCTGATAGTGCAGCACGAACTCCTTGTTCTTCAGCGCCCTGTGCATTTCGTGCTGGATGGTCAGCTTCTCGATCGCGATATGATCCATGTCGCCGGAATGCAGCAAATAGTCGTTCTTGCCGTTGACCTTCACGCGATGCAATGCGGCGTCGGCGCGCTTCAGCATCGTGGCGGCGTCGTCCGCGCCGTCCGGACTGACGGAGACGCCGATGCTGACCGTCACGTGAACCGGCACGCCGTTCAATTCGAACGGCTCCTTCATGACGGATATCAGGGCATCCAGACGTCTGGATATGTCGTCCGCGTTTTCCAGCGACTCCAAACAAGCCGCGAACTCGTCCCCTTCCATGCGCGCGAGATCTCCCGGCACGGACAGACTGCGGCTGAGCCGCTCGGCGATCTGCAGCAGCAGCATGTCGCCGAAATCGCGTCCGAACGACGCGTTGATCAGCTTGAAATGGTCCACGTCGATATAGCAGACGGCAAGAGACCTCCCGCTTTCCTTGGCCGATTGAAGCCTCTCTTCAAGGCGATTCATAAAAAACTGCCTGTTCGGCAGCCCCGTCATGTCGTCGTAATAGGCCATATAGCGTATGCGCTCGAGCGAGCGCTTGCGGTCGCTGATATCTTCGATGAATACGAGAATGCCGATCGTTCTGTTCCTTCTGACCAGCGGCGAAGTATGAATGTTCAGATCGATCGCGTGTCCATGCTTATGTATGACCTTGATTTCCCTGGAGCAGGTTTCCCCTTGAAGCGTCCGTTGGAAAACAAGCCTTGTCTGCTCCCTGGATTCGTCGGCCAGCATCGTCTCGAACGAAATGCCGTTCAATTCCTCCTTACCGTATCCGACCATATCGGACGGATCGCGGTTAATGTCCATGAATCGCCCATGCCTGTCGATCACCGCGAAAGCGATCGGGCTGTGCGTGTAAAGCGAATTCAACAATTCCCATTGATAAACAGGACCCGACTGCTCGGTCCGATAGCGTTTGCGCGAGAATATCCAGCCTAATGAAGCGGCGCTTGCGGTCAGTGCTGCAAGGCCGGCGACACCCGCCAGCCAAAGTCCGTCGTTGGACCATCCGTTCACGAGGCTACGTCCTTCCTCCGCCATGGGCGACTACTCTAGGATAATACATCTATTATAGATCAAATGGCGTAGATGTGTAGCCCATAATTTTCTATTTCTTGTCCTTTCGGGCGGCCAAAGCGATGCAGATCCAGCCTGCAATGAACGCAACTCCCCCGAGCGGCGTAATGGCTCCGAGAATCTTAACCCCGCTGAAAGCCAGGACGTACAAGCTCCCGGAAAACAGGATGATCCCGATAATATGCAGCCTCGCGGCCCAGATCGCCAGCTTCGGCGAAGGAAGCCGATCCATTAGAAGAGCGATGAGAAGAATGCCGACGGAGTGGAACATGTGATATTGAACGCCAGTATCGTAGACGTCCAGCGCGTCCGCCGTGAGCCGATCTTCCAAAATGTGGGCTCCGAATGCTCCGAGAACGACAGAAAGCATAGCCGCAAGGGCACCAATTTTTGTATACTTATTCATGCGGGGTTTATCCTCCTTGGAATTTGGACAGCATTTCAACATCTATCATATCCTGAATGAGGTGTAAAGTCATGAACGAACCGTTCGAAAAGGATGAACAATTTGCGAACCGCGGCGCCTTCTCACAGATTGACGGCCAGCCGCCCCAACCGCTCAAGCACAGCGGCCTGGGCATCGCGTCCTTCGTGCTGTCGCTTGTCGGCATCGTCTCCTTCGTCATATTGACGATCGCCCTGATTTCCCTGTTCTTCCAGACCATCGACATTACGCAGATCGTGGACGACAACGGCGACCGCTTGATGTCCGACGAAGAACTCGTGGACAAAATCCAGCCCTTCATCGGCTACCTGGTCTTCTATCCGCTGCTGATCCTCGTCATCCTCGTCGGGCTCATCCTCGGCATCGTCGCCCTGGCCCGCCCCGGCTACAAGAAAGTGTTCGCGATTCTCGGGACCGTCTTCAACGGCCTTCCCCTCCTATTCATCGCGCTGCTCTTCCTGATCGGCCTCGCCGGCCTGTAACCGCGTACTGTCCTGACCGGACTATCCCGACACAGACTCGTAAACTCGACGACTGAACATGCACATCCGTCCTCCATGCACAGGCATTCTCTCCCGCGAGAATGCCTGTGCCCCTCTTCCCTCTTCCCTCTTCCCTCTTCCCTCTTCCCTCTTTCCTCCTTCCCGCTGCTTTCTCGCCGCCAACGACGTTGTATCTCATCTTGACCCAACCTGAGTCAATTGCAGATCCCAGCTCTGGGCCTCTCCTTCCATCTATCACACCTGGCTCTCCTGCGCCATATCTCATTTCCGCCTGACCTGAGCAATGTACAGATGCCTTTCCTACGTCTCCTGTTCCTGTAACCATCTCTCTTGCAGTCATATTTCTCGTTTTCACCCAACCTGAGTCAATTGCAGATCCTGGCCCTATGTCTCTCACCTCTTTTCACCTCGCTCTCCTGCCCTCATATATCTCGTTTTCGTCCAACCTGAGCCAATTGCAGATCCATCCCTGCGCCTCTCGCCCCTTTCACCTAGCCCTCTCCTGCCGTGACGCATCTCGTTTTCGCCTGACCTGAGCCAATTGCAGATCCATCCCTGCGCCTCTCGCCCCCCTCTCTGCCATTTACTCAGGGAGCTCGAAATAGACACACAAAACCGTTCTAATATCCAGAAAAATCCATAAAAAAAAAGTGCCGCGAAAGATCATTCAATAGCAGATTTTCGTCGACACAAGAACGTATGTTTGGTAAAATATAGATAGGAACAAATGTTCTTTTATTTGGAGGGAGGACGTTTCATTTGATGTCGATTCGCAGGTTTATGGCCCGCTTTTCGGATGAGCAAGCTTGCCGGGATTTCCTGTTCGCCGTCCGCTGGCCGCGTGGGTTTATTTGCACCAAGTGCGGCGATATGCGGTACTGCCTGATCAAGACGCGGAACGTATACGAATGCTCCAATTGCAAGACGCAAACGTCCCTCACCTCCAACACGCTAATGCACCGCACGAGGCTGCCTCTTCGCTACTGGATGGTGGCATTTTATTGGGTTGCTTCCGGCCGCCGCTGTTCGGCGCGCAAGCTTGCTAATACGCTTAAACTTCAGTACCGCTCCGCTGAACGGTTGATTCATAAAATCAGATTAGCTATGCACAAATCGGAATCCGGCCCGCTTTTCGATTTCTGGAACCGAGAAAAACGATCGGCCCAGCAGCCGATCGTCAGACGCGCGATGCAGTTAATGTTCAGAAGGGCTCGTTCCTTCGTCCGCAAATATTACGGGCGCGTTCCTAGATGGAGTCGACCGTACTATTATTGCGAATACCGCTTTCGCAGCAACAACGCCCATCACCCCTCGGAGGCGTTGTTAAAGCTGATTACATCCACCTGCTCGACCATCTACACGCTGAACGAGTATGGAAGACTTCGCGAGCCCCGAGGTCCGAGCCTCACTTCCGAATAATGCGGAACGAGATACGGAACGGGAACGGGAACGGGAACGGGATACGGAACGAGATTCGGCTCCGCGTCCTGTTCCGTATCCGCCTCTCTGCATGCTTAGCTTCGACGTGAACTACTTAACGATAAACTTCGTACGACTATGGCCTTCCTTGGTCTTGCTGACTTCAAGGACTGCCGGGAATGCCATCTTCAATTCCTGCACGTGCGAGATGACTCCGATCATACGGCCGGATCGCTGAAGGTCGACGAGCGTCGCGATCGCTTTGTTCAGCGAGTCCTCGTCCAGCGAGCCGAAGCCTTCGTCGATGAACATCATTTCGATCGACACGCCCCCCTGGTAAGCCTGAATGACGTCGGTCATTCCGAGGGCGAGGCAGAGCGAGGCGTTGAACTTCTCTCCGCCGGACATCGACTTGACGTCGCGATTCAGTCCGGTATAGGCGTC
>NZ_JBEPYQ010000096.1:0-28636 GCF_041641335.1 Cohnella sp.
TAAGGCCAAAAAAGTGCCTCCGCGCTACCCAAGTCGCGCGGCTAAGGCCAAAAAAGTGCCTCGGCGCTGCCCAAGCTGCGAGGCTAAGGCCAAAAAAGTGCCTCGGCGCTGCCCAAGCTGCGAGGCCAAGGCCAAAAAAGTGCCTCCGCGCTACCCAAGTCGCGAGGCTAAGGCCAAAAAAGTGCCTCGGCGCTGCCCAAGCTGCGAGGCTAAGGCCAAAAATGCGCCTCAACGTTAAGCGGCCGGGGCCGCGAATAGTACGCTTAACCTAGATCGGAAGAGCACACGTTCCTCGGACTTGCGGCGGCCGGGCGCCGACGCTGTCCGAAGAACGGTTGTGCAAGGTTCGATTCAATTAAACGGAAAGACGAGCTGCTGGTTCTCCTCTTCGTACATGTTCGCTTTCGTAATGACTAGCGAGCCGGTGTCGACGGATGCCGGAACCTTCCGGCCCCCCATCAGGTCGACCGCCGTCTTGATGCCGAGATAACCCATGTTGAAGGGACGCTGGACGACGGTGGCCTGAATGACGCCTTCCTCCAGAAGACGGACTTCGTCGATCGAGCTGTCGAAGCCGACCAGCAGCACTTCGCCCGCCCGGCCCATATCCTTGATCGCCCGGCCCGCTCCGACGGAGGAAGGCTCGTTCAAGCCGACGACTCCTTTCAGGCCGGGATGCTTCCGGAGCAGCTCCTTCGTCGTTTCGTAGGCGATGTTCTCGTCTCCGTCGCTGAAATACGTTCCGACGATCTCGAAGCGTCCGTCCGCCTCCAGCACCTCCCGGACGCCCCGCTCCCTTTCGATCTGCGTCGCGGTTTCTTTCACGTAGCTGATAATGGCAACTTGAGCGGGACCTTCGAGCAGCCCCGCCAGCTTCCGCGCGGCTTCCTTCCCTGCCTCGACGTTGTCGGTCGCGATAAAGCTTCGCGGTATACGGCTGTTCACCCCGGAGTCGATCGTGATGATCGGAATACCGGCCTTGTCG
Organism: Cohnella sp.; assembly: GCF_041641335.1. NCBI lineage: Bacteria > Bacillati > Bacillota > Bacilli > Caryophanales > Paenibacillaceae > Cohnella > Cohnella sp. The sequence continues at coordinate 986 of NZ_JBEPYQ010000096.1, forward strand.
ATCTCCTCGGCGAGCGGCGCCAGCCGGTTGTAATCGGCCGCGGCCAGCAGAATGACGTCCGGCTTCTCCCGCACGACTTGACGCAGCATGTCGATCTGGATGTCGATATCCGTTTCCCTCTGGGGGCCGACGACGCGGGCGTTCACGCCGAATTCCTTGCCCGCGGCATGAACTCCCTCAGTCAGCACCTGCCAGAATTCCATCTCCTTGGATACCGATTTGATGACGACGGTGACGTTCAGCGGTTTGGCGGCGTCGTCTCCCCGCAGCGCGGACAAGCCGTAGCTTCCCGCCAGTGTGACTGCGACCACCGCCAGAACGAACGTCAGCAGCCGCTTCGTATCGCTTCGTCTGGCCATTACGTTTCCCTCTCCTTCCCGAGCGGCTCCGCGGCGGCAGGCTTGTCGATCACCGGAAACGTCACCGTCACCGTCGTGCCTTCGTCCGGCTCGCTGTCGATCGAAAGCCCGTACGCGCTGCCGAAGTAGAGCCGGATGCGCTCGTGAACGTTCATCATTCCCACGCCGCCCTTGCCCGGTCTGGAGTCGGCCGCCGGAGACAACAGCGATTTCCGGGTTGCTTCGTCCATGCCCACGCCGTTGTCGCTGACCCGCAGCACGATCGTCTCCCCTTTTCTTTCCCCTGCAATCCGGATCGTGCCCGTGCCGTACTTGTTCTTGATGCCGTGATAGATCGCGTTCTCGACGAGCGGCTGCAGCAGCACCTTTAAGGTCAGGCTGCTCTTGATGGCGTCGTCCACGTCGATGCGGAAATCGAGCTTGTCGCGGTAGCGCATTTTCTGGATCGTCAAATAGTTGCTGATATGCTCGATTTCATTGCGGATGGGCACCAGCTCCGAGCCTTTGCTAATCGAGGAGCGGAATAGCCGGGCCAGCGCCGAAGTCATCCGGACGACCTCCGCCGACTTGTCGTTCTCCGCCATCCAGACGATCGAATCAAGCGTGTTGTACAGAAAATGCGGATTGATTTGCGCCTGCAGCGCGTTCAGCTCGCTCTTGCGCTTGAACTCCTGCTCCTTGACCACCTGGGCCATCAGCTCGCGAATGCGCACGACCATCAGGTTGAAGGCGCGGGCCAGCATGCCGATCTCGCGCGTCGAATCGACCGGCACCTGAATGTCGAAGTTGCCCTTTTCCACCTCGCTCATGCGCTTCTGCATCTGATGGATCGGACGGGTAAGGTTCCGCGACAGCAGGAAGGAGAGCAGCAGCGCCACGACCAGGCTGATTCCGCCCAGCGTAAAGAACGACGCCTGCATCTGTCCTTTGTTGTTGACCAATTCGCTGACGTAGGACACGCCGACGATCTTCCAGCCGAAGCCGGAATCCTGCACGGTATAGATGCGGCTCTGGCTGCCTTCGTCGGTGATGAAGCTGCCGTTGCCGAGCGCAAGCGCCTCGTCGATCTTCTCCGACTTGAGATTGCTGTACAGCAGCTGCTGCTGCGGATGATAGACGACGCGTCCGCTCCTGTCGACGATATAGACGTATCCCCGCTTGCCCAGCTCGATGCCGTTCACGATGTCGTTGATGACGCTGAAATTGAGATCGACCAACAGGACGCCGAGCCCTCGCGTATGGTCCGAGCTGCGGATTTCCCGACTGAGCGAGACGACCCATCTGTAATCTTCTTTAAAGACGGGCTGGACGTGCGACGGGGAGATGAACACCTTGCCCCGGCCTTCCTTAGCCTCGCGATACCAGCTCTGATCCGGAACGCTGACATACGGATTCAGATTGCCGCTGCCGCGGTCGGAAACGAATCGCCCGTTATAGCCGAAAACGCCGATGGAGGCGATGTCCTTCCTCGACAGCATGATCGTCCTGAGAAAATCCGTCACCGACGCGTCGTCGTCGCTCTCTCCGGTCAAATAGCCGCTCACGCCGCGGTGGTTAAGCGCAAGCAGAGAGATATTTTCCATATTGTTGACGTAGATCTGGATGTTGCTGGTCACCTGCTTGATCAGCTCGGCCGTAAAGTTCTGCGCGGTTCGCTGGACGGCCGAGGTCGACAATCCGTAGGCGATGAAGCCCATGACGAGCGTCAGGATGACGATCAGAAAAGCGAGCGCCGCGGCGATGTTGGATTGAATCGTCCGGAAGCGAAACAGGTTCATGGAGCCTTCTCCCGTTCCGCCGCCGCCCTTTGGCGATATTCGGTCGGCGTGTCCCCGGTCGCTTTCTTGAAGAGCACGCTGAAATAATGGGGATCGGCATAGCCGACCTCGGCGGCGATCTCATAGCTCTTCAAGTCGGTGGCGGCCAACAGCTCCTTCGCTTTCTCGACCCGCTGCCCGGTCAAATATTCGACGAACGTCTTCCCCGTCCTCGCTTTGAACATGGCGCTGAAATAGCTGTTGCTCATGTGGACGATCTCGCATACCGTCTTCAAGGACAAGCTCGGGTCGGCGAAGTTGTCGCGGATATACGCTTCCGCCTTGGCCATCAGATTACGGGCCATGTCGCTGCGCTTCTCGGCCAGCATGCGTATGGAATCCCCGCACAGCTCCTTGAGCCAAGCTTCGATCTCGTCGAGCGTCTTGAAGCGGTAAACCTCGGTGATCGGGTTGGCGGCGTCCCCGAACGGATGTCCCCCGCCGCCCGATTCCTCGAGCGCGTTGAGCAGGGAAACGATCAGCTTCTGGATGCGGATATAGACCTGCTCGATGGAAGGAGCCGCTTGCTTCATCTGCGATACGATCGAGGCGACCGCCCGCTCCGTCTCTTCCCGGGAGCCGGTTTTCACGCCGACGACCAGCCGCTTCTCCCAGTCTCCCGTCGTTTCGGCGGACAGATTGCGGCGCCCCTCGAGGTCCGTAATGCTGATGACGCGGTTTGTCCCGAGCAGCACGCGGTAGTCGAGAGCGGCGACGGCCGAGCGGTACGATCGGCGGATATCGGTCAGTCCGGCAACGGGAAGCCCGATTCCGACCGTCACCGTGAAGCGCAAATACGTTTCCACCGACCGGCGGATTTCCTCCGCCAGCGCCTGGGCACGGTCGAACAGCCGCTCTCCGAGGCTCCCGGACAGAATGCACACCGCCTTCTCTTCCCGGCTGCGGAAAACGGCCGACGCCGTCTCCCGGGCGGCGATCTCCTGCACGATGTTGTGAAACGCGAAACGAAGCAGCTCCCGATCGGCATCCGGGGCCGCCCCGCCGAAATGGTCCGCGTCGGCCGCGAGCACCACGTAGTCGGGGCCGGGCAGGTTCAGGCCGAAGTAGGCCATTCTTTGCTCCATCTCGCCGAGGCCGATCGAAGTGCCGACCATCCGTTCCAGAAAACGCTCCTTCAGCACCGGGAGGCTTTCGCGGAGCTGCCGCTCGAGCCGGACGAGGTTTTCCCGCCGGTCCTTCTCTTCGTCCAGCTCCCGCTTGATGCTGTCGAGCACCCCGATCAGCTCCTCCGCTGTAATCGGTTTCAAAATAAAGTCGTTGACGCGCAGCTTCACCGCCTGCTGGGCGTAATCGAAATCGTCATAGCCGGTCAGAATAACCACCTTCGTCCATGGCAGCCGTTCGGACAGCTGTCTCGTCAATTCCAACCCGTCCATAAACGGCATATTGATATCGGTCAGCACCACGTCGGGCTTGAACAGCTCCGCCGCTTCGAGCGCGTCCATCCCGTTCTCGCAATCGCCTACGCATTCATAGCCGTGATCGTGCCAAGCGATGCGTTTTCGGATGCCTTCCCTGACCTCCGCTTCGTCGTCCACGAGCATGATTTTGTACATGGCGGTTCCTCCTCGATTCGGGGAAAATCCTTGCTTTCTTCCTCGCCGCAGGCCACGCTGCGAAGATTCTGCGACACGCCCGAGCTGTTCAGGAGCCGAGCAGCCTGCGGCGAATCGCCTGCAGCTCCTCCCCCGGCTCCGCTCCCAGCTCTCTGTGCAGCATGGCCGCATAATCCAGATAATACGAAATCGCCTGCGCCCTGCCTCCCAGCCTTTCCCGCAGGCGAAGCGCGACCGCACGGATCGTCTCGGCGTACGGCTCGAGTCTCAAGAGCGCGTCCGCCAAGCCGAGGGCTCTCTGCGGATCCGCCCCGTTTTCTTCTCCGAAGACCAGCAGCCTGTACCCGACGTCCGTCAAATACCGATGGTATCGCATCCGGTAGCTTTCGCACCATTCTCCGTCGAAGTTTTCGAGAAAGGGACGATCGCACCGGGCCATCCCTTGCGCCAACCGTTCGGCGTTGTCCGTTCCGATGGCACCGGCGTTCAGCGCGAGGCTTTCGATTCGGAACGCGTCGGCTGTAATCTCCGTTCCTGCCCGATCCAGCCGGTATCCTCCGTTTCTGACGGAGACAAGCGCCATGGCGGAGCCGCAATGCCGCAGCGTCCTGTTGACTCTGCTGACCGTGCTGCGCAAGTTGACATCCGCCTTCTCGGCGCTTTTGTCCTTCCACAGCGCTTCGATCAGCGTCCATTTCGTCACTTCCCGTTCGGTTTCCTGCAGCAGCATAAATGCGAACAGTTCCGCGCATTTCGCCGTCGTCCAGCGTACCGGCGCCGGGTTGTCCCCCAAGCGCAGGGCGAACGTTCCGAAAAACGACGCTTCCGCTTTGTGCTCCGCCCGATTCGCGGCCGCAGCGGAGCCCCCGGTCAGCCTCTTTCTCAATCGCTCCAGCGCGCGATGCATATCCTGCTCCCGCACCGGCTTGAGCAAATAATCGCGGGCATTCACTCGGAAAGCGTCGAGCGCGTAGTCGGAATACGCGGTAACGAATACGACCTCTCCCCCGTAATCTGCGGCCTGAATCCGCTCCGCAAGCGACAGTCCGCTTATCTCCGGCATTTCGATATCCAGGAACAACGCTTCCGGCCGATGCTTGTCGATCAGCTCCAACGCCTCCCGGGGATCGGCGCAGCAGCCGATGACCTCGACTCCGGCCTCCTCCAGAAGCCGGCCGATATATTCGCCGGTCAACGGTTCGTCGTCCACGACAATCGCTCTCATTCCATCCTCACCCGCTTATCCGTTCGGCCAGAGACGCGGCCGGAACAAAAATCGTGACCGTCGTGCCTTCTCCTTCGCTGCTCTCGATCTCCAGGCCGCGCCCATACTCGTTTAGCAGCCTTTTGTGTACGTTGATCAAGCCGACTCCCTTCTCGGAGCGTCCGAACCGAAGCAGCCGTTCCAGCTTGCCGGACGGAATTCCGACGCCGTCGTCGCGAACCTTCAACCGCATTCCGGTATCCGTCGTCGCCGCTTCGACCCGCACGACTCCCCCGGAAGCTCTCTTCATCAAGCCGTGGCGGATCGCGTTCTCAACGATCGGCTGCAGCGTAAGAGCCGGAAGCGATGCCTCCATGAGCCCTTCGTCGATCACCCATTCTATCTTCAGCCGCTCTCCGAACCTCGCTTGCTCCAGCGCCGCGTACGATTGAACCAAGGAAATTTCGCGCTTAAGGCTGACCTTGGCCCGGTTCGGATCCAGATCGAAGCTGAGGCGCAGGTAGTTGCTGAATTCGCCCAGCAGCTTGCCGGCTCTGGGCCCGTCTTTATAGCATAGGGACATCATAATGCTGAGCGCATTGTAAATAAAATGAGGCTTGATCTGCGACTGAAGGAACAGCGCTTCCGCCCGAATCGCGCTCCGCACCGCTTCCCTCATCTGCAGGAGCGTATTCGCCCTGGCCGCCAGTTCGCGGGAATCGAACGGCTTCACCAGAAAATCGTTCGCCCCCGCGTCCAGCCCCGCTGCGATATCCGCAGCGGAATGCCGAACGGTCAGCAGCAGCACCGGGAGCCGGTAAATCGGATATTCCTCCCGAATCCGCCGGCAAGTCTCGTAGCCCGACAGGCCAGGCATCATGACGTCCAGCAGAACGAGGGAAACGTCCCGGTTTTCCTGCAGCAGCCGCAGCGCCGATTGCCCGTCGTAAGCGATCAGGCATCGGTACTTGTCGGCAGGAAACAGCTCTTGCAGCACCTTAAGATTGGATGCCTCATCGTCCACGAGCAGTATGGCGGCTTTCGAGGAATCCTCGGCTTGCCCGCCGGTTTCGGCAGAAAGCGTCCGCGCCGGCAGGAGGCTGTCCGCGCCGCTGCCGGCCTCCCCCGCGGAAGCCGGCTTCAATCGCGCCAGCTCTCTTCTCTGCCCCTCGTTCGCGGAGGGCAGCGCCAGCTCCATGATCGTGCCTTGCCCGAGCTCCGACCGTTTGACGTACAGCTTGCCCCCCATGCCCGACGCGAGCAAACCGGAGATTTGCAGCCCCAAACCGGAAGAGCGGATATCGGTGAAATTGACGTCCCCGTCGGGGCGTGCATCCCGGAACAGACGGCTTTGCAGCTCCTCCGTCATCCCGACCCCGGTATCCGAGACGCGAATATAAACGCGCTCTCCCCGCGACTCCGCGGAGATGGCTACGCTGCCTTCGTCGGTGTACTTCAACGAATTGCCGACCAGGTTCAGCAGAATCTGCATGAGCCGGTTTTCGTCGGCATACGGGTAGTGCTTGTTCGCAGGAACGAGATTGAGAAGATTGACTTTTCCGTCTTCCCGCACGTGCTTAAGCACGTCGAGGGTCCCCTGCACCGTGCCGTTGAGATCGAACGCGTTTTTGACCATTGCGATTTTGCCGCTGCGCAGGCTTTGAAAATCGATAATGTCGTTGACCAGCGCCGATAAACGCGAGGACAGGGAAACGATATAGGACAAATTTTCCCTCTGCTGGACCGTCAAACCGTTCTCGTTCTGGTCGATCACGGCCCGGGCGAGATTCATTATTCCGTGCAAGGGCGTTTTGAATTCGTGTGAAGTGCGGATCAGGAACTCGTCCTTCAGCTTGTCCGTTTCGACCAGCTTGCGGCTGAGCACCTCCAAATCGTCGTAAGCCGACGAATATTGCTCCGAGAACATCAGCGCGACGATTCCCAGGAACAGCAGCTGCGTCAACACCGGAATCCAGTCGGAGAAGATTTGAGAATTCAAATACAGCGTTATGCTCGAAAGCTGGGCGAACAGCATCAGAACGCATGCAAACAGCTGCCAAGCCGTTCGGGCGTTCGATTTCCCGAAGCGTTTCAGCGCAATCGCGCGAAGCAGCAGCCATTCAATGCCTCCGAGGCCGACCAGGACCATGACGACCATCATCTGGTCCAGCAGCGAGGCGGAGAGGAACGGAACAAGCGCCGCGTAGACAAGCGATCCGATCACGATCGTTCCCATGAACCGGCGCGGCATAAAGAAAAGCTCCGTTTTGCGGATGAACGCGCATAAGCAGCATAGGCACGCCATGATGACGATGAATTTGATTTTCAGCACCAGCAGATAAGGAACCGACGGCACAAGCTGCATAAACAGCCTTTCGACGGTCGTAAAGACGACGAAGTCGAACCCGAGGCAAAACAGCGCGAAATAGAGAAAGCGACGGTCCTGAGGCCGCTTCAAATAGATTCCTAAGTAGTACAACGCGGAAAGAAGCAGAAACGCGACGTTAGCCACGGCCAGGATGACCGTTCTCAATTCCAGGGCTCGGACATCCTCCTGCGTGCCGAAATAGATATTTTGAATGATTCCTCCGCGGTAAAAATCCCAGTTGGCGGCATGAATCGTCAAATAAAACGAATCTCCCTTCGGCTTGAAGAAGGCGGTAACCGGAACGTTATGCCCCCAATACGAGTCGTCGTCGCGGACGGAAGGACTCCCGCTGCGGGCAACCTCCTGATCGTCGACGAAGATGACGCTCGAGTGCCGGATAAAGGTCGTTTTGAGCCCGTAGCGCGAAATCGCAGGATCGATCAATACCTTCAAACGATACGTTCCCGCTCCCTTGTCGTTCATAAGCGCCCCGGCATCCGATTCGCTCCAGGCAGACGGAACGCGGATATAATGCTCCGGTCGAACGGATTGCATCTCGGAGGGCGAGAGGAGCCGATCGGGATAGAACTCCCACTCGCCGTCCAGCGTGACGTTTCCCTTCTCGCGAAAGTCCCAGCTCCTTAGATCGATCACTCCGTGATCCGCCAGGGGGCGCGATTCGGGAGGCTTCGGCCAGAGCCAGACTCCGGCCGCGACGGCCGCGGCCAAAATCGCCGTCACCCATACAATCGTCGGCCGCCGCACCTCAAAACGCCCAGTTGCCCTTGCGGAATACCGGGACGACCGTGCCGTCGGCGCGAACGCCGTCGATGTCCATGTCGGCGGAGCCGATCATGAAGTCGACGTGCACGATGCTCGAATTGACGCCGGCCGCAGCCAGCTCCTCTGGCGTCATCTTCTTGCCGCCTTCCACGTTGAAGGCGTACCCGCTGCCGATCGCCAGATGGTTGGACGCGTTCTCGTCGAACAGCGTGTTCAGGAACAGCACGTTCGATTGCGAGATCGGGGATTCGTGCGGCACGAGCGCCACTTCGCCCAAGTAATGCGCGCCGTCGTCCGTGTCGACGAGCTGGCGCAAGTTCTCCTCGCCCTGCTCCGCCTCCACGCTAACGATGCGTCCGTTCTCGAACGTCAGCTTAAAGCCGTCGATCAGGTTGCCGCCGTGGCTGAGCGGCTTCGTGCTGGAGACGTAGCCGTTTACGCCCGTCTTCAGCGGCACGGTGAACACTTCCTCTGTCGGCATGTTCGCCATGAACGGCACGCCGTTCTCGTTGATGCTGCTCGCCGCCACCCAGAGGTGCTTCTCCGGCAGCTCGATCGTCAGATCGGTGCCCGGGGCGCGGTAATGCAGCTTGGCGAACCGGTTCTCGTTCAGCCAGTCGCTCTTCTTGTGCAGATTGGCGTCGTGCTCCGCCCAATCCTTCACCGGATCGGCCGCGTCAAGGCGCACCGCGGAGAAAATCGCCGACCACAGCTTGTCGACCGCTTCCTGCTCCGACGCGCTGTCCGGAAACACTTTGACGGCCCAATCCTTCGTCGAGGCGGCAACGACGGTCCAGCTCACCTTGTCCGATTGAATCGCTCTTCTGAACTCGGTCAGCCCTTGGCCCGCCGCCTTCTGGTAATTGCCGATGCGGGAAGGATCGATGCCCTTCAGCAAGTCCGGATTCGGGGAGGAGAAGGAGATAAAGGCCGCGCCGCGCGCGACAAAATCATTCCTCTTCGCCGTCTCCCATTCCGGGAAACGGGTAAACACGTCGTCCGCCGCCTTCTCGTATTTCAGTCGGGACAGCGCTTCGTCCGACCAGTCGACGTGGACGTTGCTCGCGCCCGCCTCGTAGGCTTGCGCCGCCACGCGGCGCACCAGCTCGGCGATCTCGATCGAGGCGATCATGAATACCTCCTGGCCCTTCTGCACGTTAACGCCTACGCGAACGATTAATTCCGCGTATTTATCCAATTGTTTCGCCAAATCCGCCATGTACGACACGCTCCGTTCCTCTGGATTAGAAATCACAAAAACGACAGGCAACCGCCCGAACCCAGGCAGCTCCTGTCCGAATTTCCGCTTTTAAAAGTCGATAAGGCCGACGCTGATCTGCAAGGCGTCGTTCACCTTGTGCATCGTCTCGTCGTCCAAATGCGTGATTTTGTCCGTCAACCGCTGCTTGTCGATCGTGCGGATCTGTTCGAGCAGAATGACGGAATCCCGCTCCATGCCATGGGTTTTCGCTTCGATTTCAACGTGGGTCGGCAGCTTCGCCTTCTGGATTTGCGCCGTTATGGCCGCGATAATCACCGTCGGGCTGAACCGGTTCCCGATATCGTTCTGAATGATCAAAACCGGGCGCACTCCGCCCTGCTCCGAGCCTACGACCGGCGACAAATCCGCATAGAACACATCCCCGCGTTTCACGATCAACGTTTACACCCCGCTTACGAGGCGACCCAGTATGTTGTCCGCATCTTCTTCCGCATGGAACGCTTCCGATGCCATGTGCAGATTGATTTTAGCCATTTCCAAATACCCGCGCTGCATCGCGTCGCGAATCAGCCGCTTCTTGCGATCGACCAGGTAATGCTTCATCGCCTGGCGTATGATCTCGCTGCGGTTGGTGTTTTCCTTGGCGACGACGAAGTCGACTTCGCGCAGCAAATGATCCGGAAGACTGATCATAATGCGTTTCGTATTGTGTAAATTGGCCACCGAACGGACACCCCCAAAGATTTTCCAACAAGCACCCTTTTTTCCAGTATGCATGAGTCTGGTAAGAATTATTCGAGATCGGACGCCGACATTCCTGCCGAAGCCGGCCAAAATTCGCATCCAATATTAACCAAGGAGCGGATTAACGACCGATACGACCTCTCCGCCGCTGACGTACACTCTCGCAACCCGCGCGGCCAGCATGCAGGTCAGCTCGTAATTGATCGTTCCCAACTTATCCGCCACTTCCTCCGCGGAGATGACCTCGCCGCCCTGGCGGCCGATGAGCACGACTTCTTCTCCCGGCTTGAAATTCGGCTCTCCTTGGACAAAAGCGTCGTTCAGGCGAATCATGCATTGATCCATGCAGATCGTCCCGAGCACCGGAACCCGGCGCCCTCGCACGAGAGCCTCCGCCTTGCCGCTCAGCATCCGGCTGAAGCCGTCGGCATAGCCGATCGGCAGCGTGCCGATCGTTTCGCAGCCCTGGGTGAAATAGCGGGTGCCGTAGCTGATTCCTTCTCCCGCCCCCAGTTCCTTGACGTGCACGACCGACGTTTTCAGCGACAGGACCGGCTTCAGCGCGACGGCGTTCGCCTTGACCTCGTTGCTCGGATACAGGCCGTACATGCTGATGCCGAGTCGAAGCATACCGCCCGTGTGTTCCGGCAGATCGATTCCCGCCGCGCTGTTGCCCGAATGGACGATGGCGATCGGCATTCCCGCCCGGCGCGCGTAATCGGACACGGAGGCGAAGCGCTCCAGCTGCATTCTCGTATACGCTTTGTCCGTCTCGTCCGCGCGGGCGAAATGGGTGTAGAGCCCTTCGACTTCCACCTGGGGCAGCGCGAACGCGCGCTCCAAAAACTGCTCCGCCGCCCGACCCGGAAGCAGGCCGAGACGGCCCATGCCCGAATCGATTTTCACATGGATTTTCAACTTGCGTCCGGAAGCCGGCAGATCCGCCGCCGCTTCCAGCATATCGTCGCGATACAACGTTAACGTAATTCCTTGTTCCCTTGCCTTCGAATATCCCGATGGAGGCGTATAGCCCAGCACCAGAATCGGAGCGGCGATTCCCGCGCCCCGGAGCTGCAAAGCTTCATCCAGAAACGCGACGCCCAAATAGTCGATGCCCGCCGCTTCCGCTCTTCTTGCGATCTCCGTCGCTCCATGCCCGTAAGCGTTCGCTTTGACCGAAGCCAGCAGCTTCGTGCCGGGGGCCAAATGTTCGCGGAACGCTCCGATGTTGTGGTCAAGGGCGTCAAGGGAAATCTCGGCCACGGTCGGCCGGTAATAACAGTCCACGGACCGTTCACCTACCCTGCTGCGCAAAAACTGCAATAAATCAATGTTACCGGGCCAACGGAGGACTGTCAACGATATTCGGGCAGGCAACCTTTGCCATGAAGCCGCGAAGAGAAGCCGGAACCGGGCCGCCGATTAAAACCGGGCTGTCCGCGGCCGTCTCTCGACGGCCGGCGGGACAGCCCGTTGCGCGTTTGCCTTATTTGCCCGACGTATCGACCATCGATTGGGCGATGCGAACCATGTCGCGATCTTCCAGATCTTCGCTGGTCAAGCGGAACTCGATGCCGTCGTACGTCCAGGTCAGCGTCCTCACCGTATTCGCGGCGCCTTCCGTCACGTGACCGAGCGTGAAGCCGAGGTCGAGCGAATATCCCGCGCTCAAGGTCGCCGCCGAGACTTTGGCCAGACTTTGCGTAATCGTGAAGTCGTAGCTTCCCGTATACCGGAGCATGTAGCCCGGATTGTCGACCAGCTGCAGGTCGATCTGATCGAGCAGTTCCACGCCTGCCGGCAGAGACTCGATGTCCGGTTCGATCAGCGAGAACGAAGTGTTCTGCGCGGGAGACGGTTCTCCTTCTTCCGGAAGCTGACCGTCCGGCGACGCCGTCGCGTCCGGAGCGTCCGTGCCATCCGGCGAAGCGGTTGACTCGGGAGCGGAGCTTCCGTCCGGAGAAGCCGATGGATCCGGGCTTGCGCTGCCGTCCGAAGGCTTGGCGTTCGAGTTAGGCGCGACGCCCATGTTCGAATTCATATCGAACGCGGATTTGTCGAACTTCTTGCCGAATTCGAACGAGTTGAAGATGACTTCGACCATCTTGTTTCCGTTGGCGTCCGATACTTCGACGTGCTTGGGCGCGTAGTCGTCCTGGGACAGCCATATTTTCTGCCTGGCGAACGAGCCGTTCTGATAGTTGCCCGCCATTACGTCGAACACGTAGCTGTCTTTGTCGGTCGCGAACTGCCGGGAGTTATCCTTGATGATGCTGTCCGCCAGCGTCTGGTACAAATAGACCTGGCCCTGATTGTCCGGCCAGTCGCTCTGGAAGCGATAGCTTTTGTTCAGCTGCGGGGTGAGCACGAACACCCCGTCCTCGTTGCGCAGAACGATCTGCGTAATGTCGCGCTTCGCGTTCGTCAGCGCGATCCGGTACATGTCCGGCTTCTGGTACCACACCTCGACCTTGTACTCCAGCGGCTGCTGACCTGTATATAGAATCATCTCGCCGCTGCCTTCGTAACTTTCCATTTTGTCCACGACTTTGTCCAGGTCCTTCACGATCGACTCCGCGTTCTTGCTTCCGCAACCGGCCAGAATGACGGCCAGCGCTACGACGACGGCAGCGATCCATGAAATCCGACGATGCATGCGATCCACCCCTCAGCACATTAATCAGTCCATGCTTCATGTCTATGAGGGGACTTGACCAATTATGCGGACAAAGATGACGAGCTTCGGCTTGGACAGAAGTCAGGTTTCGCTCGACGAAGCCGGGCCCGGGCGCAGCGATCAGCCTCCGTCAACTACGGCCCCTTGCCGCAGCTCGCGATCCTGTTCCCAGTGCACGCGAATGGACTTGGAATCGAACAATTCCTTCCCGTCGGACACCTGGAAATGGAGATGAGGCTCGCTGGAATTGCCCGAATTGCCGCACAAGCCGACCTGGTCTCCCTTAGACAGCTTGTCGCCGATTTGGACGGAGACGGACCCTTTTTGCAGATGAGCCAGAATGCTGAACTCCCCGTCGCCGTGGTCGATGACGACGACATTGCCGGCCGGGTTCTCCGGATCCGTTCGACCGACCGGTTCGTTGTCCGCGATGCCGTCGACGACTGCCGCGACCGTGCCGTCGCGCGGAGCGACGATCGGCTGGCCGAAAGCATAATAGCTTTCGTTTTTCGTCTTGTCTCCTTGATAAGTGTAACCGTCGCGGACTTGAACCAGATCGTAGGCGTAACGCTGGCTGTCTACCGCGTAATGGTAGTTCTCGAACACGTTCTCCCCGCCCCAGAAGACGGTCCATTCCCCTGTGAAAGGCAAGCCGTAAGCCGATTTCGTCCTCGCGGCGTCCGTGTCCGGATACGGCTGCACGGGCATCATGAGCAAGCTGTCGATGCGTCCCGTTTCCTCCGTCGTAAGAATTAATCCCCACTTCCCGGAATCGTCGGCCCAGCCGTAGTATTCGCCTCCGTTCCACGATTGCTTGGCCATCGGCTTCCAGGAGGAGATATCCGAGACGACTTGATCCGCGACCTGCCTAAGATCGGCTTCCCCCACCGCCTGCTTGAAGCCGTCCGTGAATCGCGAATGAATTTGCCCGTATTTCCTGTCCAGCAGCGCCTGCGGAACGTCCTCCGGCTTCATGTCTTGCTCCTGTTCGCCCGAAGCGCAGCCGGACAACGCAAGCCCCAAAGCGAGCGCAGAGGCGATAAAGATCATTCTCATCGTTAGCACATCCTTCATCGGTTAATGTCTTCAGATTAGCTTCGCAAGCTTATCCTCCCGATAACGGCGTCTTATGCCCGGCTTAATTCTATCCGGAAAAATTAAGATAGAGTTAATAGAACGCCCCGCTTCATGCGACCCGCGAAATGATAAAATAGGTTGGGAAAATAGCCGGAGGGACAACATCGGGAAGGAGAGACGATAGTGAACGATGCCGCGATTTTGCTCGTGGACGATGAACAGGCGATCGTTCTCTTGCTGGAGACGGTGCTGCGCAAGGAAGGATTCGCGAATATCGACAAGGCCGAGTCCGCCGAAGAGGCGCTGGCCGCCTGCGAACGGAAGAGCTACGACGCGATCGTCCTGGACGTCATGCTGCCCCAGATGAGCGGGTTCGATATTTGCCCTTTTATTCGGCGCGCGACAGACGCTCCGATCTTGTTTCTGAGCGCCAAATCCACCGATTTCGATAAGCTGACCGGCTTCGCCGTCGGCGGGGACGACTACGTAACGAAGCCGTTTAATCCGCTGGAGATCGTCGCCCGCATCCGCTCCCTGCTGCGCCGTTCGGGCAAAGCGCACGGCCTCCTGGCGGCGGCTCCGCCCGCAGGTCCCGTACACGACTTTGGCTTTTTCCAGGTCGACGAAGCGGCGGCGGAGCTGCGTACGGGAGGGAAGCCGGTCAACTGCCCGACTCTCGTCTATCAATTGCTGCTCTTTCTCTGCAAAAATCCGAACCGGGTGTTTACGAAGAGCGAGCTGTACGAACGGGTATGGGGCGAAAGCAGCATCGGCGACGACAATACGGTCATGGTACATATTCACCGTATCCGCGAACGGATCGAGCCCGATCCTTCCCGCCCGCGATTTCTGGTGAACGTCCGGGGACTCGGATACAAGCTCGTGAAAAGAGAGGTTCAGCCATGAACGTCAATTGGCGGCTGACGCTCCGCCTTGTCGGTTGGCTGGTCGTCGTCGGGACCGTGCTGCTCGGCCTCGCAGTCGGCGCGATCTTATGGACGATCAATCAGCTCAACCGCATCGAGGCGGCTCGCCAATTCAACAGCTCGGGCTTGTACAGCATCGTGCAGTCGATCAAAGCCCACGGAGATTCCCTGACGTTCGACCCCGAGCTGCTGGAGCTTGTGCGGCAAAGCGGGGGATGGCTGCAGAGAATCGACGAGCGCGGCGAGGTGACGCACTCGTTCTTCGCCCCTCCGGACGTTCCGGCCCGATACGGTCCCGGCGAGTTGACCGCTTATTGGCTCGGAAGCAGCCCGTTTCCGTACCAGCTCTTCTTGTGGATCCAGCCGAAGAACGGCGTTATCCACACCTTGATCTACGGCGTGAAGGACAAGGATAACGAGCTGATGGAACGGCTGATCCGGGAGAGCAGGCAGGAGGGCTCGGCCTTGATCCTGCCGGAAGAGCTGGAACGCGAATTGAAGTCCACCGGCTCATGGCTGCAGCTAGTGGACAAGAACGGCTCCGAGCTAGCCTTCTTCAACAAACCCGAAGAAGCGATGGGAAGCTACAACGTCGAGGAAATGGTTCTTCGCGCCGTCTACTGGGACCGATACGGCACCAAGCTCTCGACGCGTTACGACGCGGCATCGGGCCGAACCTGGGCGCTCAGTACGCCGCTGCCGGGCAACGAGCCCGGGAAGCAGCCCTGGATCACTCCGGAGAATCGCGTACTGACCCAGTCGATCGGCGCTCTGATCGCCGCCGCCCTGCTGCTGTTCGCGGCGATGGCGATCTGGTTCGGCCACCGCATCGGCTCGCCGATCGTCCACGTAATGAATTGGGTGCGGCTTCTCGGCAGGGGAGTATACGCCGAGCCGACCGGTGCGGGAGGGGTCGCGAGAAGCCGCACGCGGCAGGGAGCACGGAAGCGCAAATATAAAGTGTACGAGGAAGTCATCCGCTCGATGGAATCTCTCTCGGAAGCGCTCCGGCGCAACGAACGTTACCGCACGGACGCCGAGCGCCTGCGCGAGGAATGGGTGGCGGGGGTGTCCCACGATCTGAAGACGCCCTTGTCCTCGATCGTCGGCTATGCCCATATGCTGGAGGCCGAACATTATTCGTGGACGCCCGAAGAGGTGAGATCGTTCGCCAAAGTGATTTTGGACAAATCGTCTTATTTGGAAGGATTGGTGAACGACCTCACGCTGACGTACCGTCTGCGCAGCGGCGTCGCCGCTCCCTCCATGTCCGCGGTGGAGATCAACGGGTTTATGGACGCGGCGCTGCGCGAAGCCGCTTCCGGCCATCCGGGTTACGAAGCCTCGATCTTCCGGTTCAAGGCGGCGGTGCGTCCCGTCTATATTCTTGCCTACGCGCCCTGGATGCAGCGGATCGTAGACAATCTCGTCGCCAACGCCCTGACTCACAATCGCAAGGGCATCCTGCTGGAGGTCACGGTCAAGGAGAATGGCGAGGAAGCGATCATCGAATTTGCCGACGACGGCAAAGGCATGGACAAGGAAACGGTGGAAAGGCTGTTCGAGCGGTATTACCGGGGAACGGACACCGACAGCCGTCCGGAGGGAACGGGCCTCGGCATGGCGGTAGCGAAGGCGCTGACGGAAGCGATGGGCGGCACGATCGGCGTGGCGTCCGAGATTGGCCGAGGGACGACGATTCGCCTTTGTTGGCCGCGAACGGATGCGGAGGAATAGCGCCGACATCCGCCGATTGGCTATCTCGAATGATCGGCAGTTTGCCGATATAAAGAATATAAACGAGAGGAGGGGATTGCATGCCAGGACCGTCCATCTTTATATTCACGGGAACAAGCGGCGCCGGGCGCAAGACGATCGCCCGCAAAGTCGGAGAAGCGCTCGGCTGGACCGGAGTTCGCTCCTGCACGACGCGCGAGCCGAGAAATCCCGCTTCGCCGGACAAGGATTACCGTTACGTCGCCCGCGAGCAGTTCGATCAATGGGAAAGCGAAGGCAGGTTCGTCCAAACCGCGAGCATCAACGGCAACCGTTACGGCGTTCTTCGCCACGAGCTGGAAGCCGCGGTCGCGGGAGGCAATAGCGTCTACCTCGTGCTTAATCGCGAAGGCGCGGACGCGATCGTGAAGCAATATCGCGATGCCGCGGTCAGAATTTTCATCTATGTGGGCAAACTAACGCTTCGCGAGCGTCTGGAAAGCAAGGGGATGCCTTACGAGGTCGTTCAGCGCTATCTGGACAGCTACACCGACGAAGTGACTTATCGCAGCAAATGCGAGTACACCTTCGAGAACCTGGATGCGAACCGGACGGCGGAGCTGATCCGTTCGGCCCTCGCCCGCTAAAAGTGAAAGTTCAAAAAGTCCGGTTTTCAGCACCAAGGCTGGTCGTTCGCCTTACGGCGAACTGCTCGCCCATGCATCCGGGAAGGTTGGATGAAGGCTGGTGATGAGGAAGCGATCGCTTAGTGTAGGCAAACCTACATGAGTACCGGAAGAACCAGCTGAATTCAAGATTCGATGTCGAATCCGCTTCCCGAGTTGCTTCGTGATCAAAAGCGAACTTTTTGAACAACCTCTAAAAGGAGAGTTAAGGTGGCCGTCTATATTGCCCTGATCAGAGGAATTAACGTTGGCGGGCACAACAAAGTGCCGATGGCCGAATTGAGAGACGCCTACGAGAAAATCGGACTTCGGCAGGTGAAAACGTATATCCAGAGCGGCAACGCCGTGTTCGAGTCGGAGCAGCCTGAGGCGCAGTTGCGCCCGCTGCTGGAGAAGGCGATCTCCGACCGGTTCGGCATATCGGCCTCCGTCGCGATCCGCTCCGCCGCACAATGGGAGAACGTGATCGCAAGCTGTCCCTACGATGCGCGAACGCTTCTGGAGAAGCAGACGATCCAGATCGCCTTCCTGACGGAGCCGCTGTCGGAGAAAGCGGCGAATATTCTGGAGGCGAGCAAGGACGAGCGCGACGAATACGCCGTCGCCGAATCGGAAATCTACTTCCTGTTCCGGCAGAGCATGCTCGATTCCAAGCTGGCGAACGGCATGCAGAAGGTCGGACGATCGATGACCGTGAGGAATTGGAATACGGTCGTCAAGCTGGCCGAGCTGAGCCGCGCGATCGCGAATTGAAAAAAGGAACTCGCTCCATGACGCGAGTTCCTTTTTTATATGCCCCAAGCGGGCCGCCGGGCTACAGATTCTTCAAGCCGCCCAAGCTTGCGCCCTGAACGAACAAGCGCTCGATGCCGCGCTCGACCGCCGGGTCGGCGACGAGCGGCGGCGCTTGGTGAGGCTTGGCCCGGGCGTCGATAATCACGTTGTCGCATGCCCAATGCTTGAACTCGTAGCCGCCGTTCACGCCGTAGATGTCGTGCGACGGATTGCTGCGCGTGAACGCGGTCCACAGGAAGTTCGCCAGCGTCGCGCTCAGAAACTCGCTGTCGTCGGCGATGACGATCATCGGGCAGGAAGTCAGAGGACCTCTGTCGCGAATCGCGGCGCACAGCTCGTCGATCTCCCGCTGCGCCGCTTCGTAGCCGGAGAACGCCGGTCCTTGCAGCGCGACGATCCCCGGCATGACGAGCTTCGCTCCTCCGAAATCCCGCAGTTCGCGCAGTTCCTCCGGCACGTCCCGGCACAGCTCGCGCAGCTTGTTCCCGTAAGCCGCGAACACGACTTTGCTCCCCGTATTCAGCCCGGTGCCGGAGTAATCGAGCGTGTCGATCGTCGTATTCGTCTGGAAGTGAATATCCCGGCGCAGGTCGATCCGTTCCAGGATGTAGGCCAGAAACTCCTCTTCCCGATGCGTATCCAACGGTTGCCGGTCCTCCGCCGTAATGAACAAATACTTGGCCAGGCTCAGCTGGCCCGTGCCGAGAATGCGGTTGGCGAGCGTGAGCAGCTCGGCCGGCCGCTTGTCCTCGCTGTAAGGCGTATAGCGTTCGCTGCCGATCGCGAACAGCAGCGGATGAACCCCTGCCGCATCGACGGCGTGAACTTCCTGAACGCCGGGGATCTCCTGCCGGATCGCGTCGCCGGTCAGCTCATGGATCAACTGTCCGAACGAAGTGTCCTCTTGGGGCGGACGGCCGACGACGGTGAACGGCCAGATCGCTCCCGGTTTGGCGTACACTTTATGAACCTTCATAACGGGAAAGGGATGAGTCAGGCTGTAATAGCCGAGATGGTCGCCGAAAGGTCCTTCGGGCTTCGTCTCGCCCGGATGGATCTCCCCCGTGATGACGAAATCGGCGTCGTTGCTGATGCAGAAGCCTTCCGAGTAGCTGTAGCGGAAACGATTGCCCGCGAGCATCCCTGCCACGGTCATCTCGCTGAGTCCCTCGGGCAAAGGCATGACGGCCGCCAGCGTATGCGCGGGAGGGCCGCCGACGAAGCAGCTGACCTTCAGCGGAACGCCCAGCTTGTTCGTCTTCGCCTGATGAATGCCGATGCCGCGATGAATCTGATAGTGGACGCCGATTTCCTTGTCGGTCTCGTACTCGTTGCCGTTTAACTGAACGCGGTACATGCCCAGGTTCGAGTTCATAATGCCCGGCTTGTCCGGATCTTCGGAATACACTTGGGGCAACGTAACGAAAGCGCCGCCGTCCATCGGCCAGCTCTGAATGAGCGGAAGGTCGGAGATTCGCACCTCGTTGGCGGGAACGGCCAGCCCTCCGGGCGTCTTCTGCGGCAGCGCCTTCCACGCCGTAAGGCCCGCTCCGACGTGCTGGAACGGGCTCTTGAGAGCTTTCATCGGATCGTTGCGCACGACCATCACTTTCTGAACGGCTTCCCACGTATTCCGGAAAATAAACCGGCTGCGTTCGATCGTGCCGAACAGATTCGATGCGGCCCGGAACTTCGAGCCCTTGACGTTCTCGAACAGCAATGCGGGCCCGCCCGCGTCGTATACCCGTCTGTGAATGGCGGCCATCTCCAGATAAGGATCCACCTCTTCGCGGACGCGCGCCAGATGCCCGTGCCGCTCCAGGTCCGCCAAGCATTCTTCCAAATTCCGATACATAGAAAACAATCCACCGCCCTGCGTAATTTGTCGTCTGCTTCCTATTGTATCGGGATGTCCGGCTTGCCACAACTCCGCGGGCAAACCCGGTTCGGAGGAGTACGGTCAGCCAGTCCCGGTTCCGATCAATCGAACCCTCGTTTGTAGAACAGCTTGATCGAGCTTCGCGCGCAGACGAGCGAGAAAACCGCGAACAGCAGCCCCCAGAAGAGAGCGGGGATGTAAGTGGCTCTGTCCAGATTGGTCGCGTCCCCCGCGGCAGCCGGGTTATAAAAGGACATCGATAGAATAACCAGGGCACTGATGACGGATTCTACGAGACAGATGAACGCTACGAGCAAATAATAGCCTTTAATGAGTCCGGGTCGGGACAGCACGACGACTAGAATCGTCAGAACCGCGAAGCCCGCGCACCACGCCGCTCCGAAGCCGTTGCGGACGAACAGCGCGAGGCCGAGCACGGCGATCGTCGCGATCGCGACGAGCCCCTCGCGCTCCCGGCGCCGGGAATGAAGGAAGAAGAGCAGCAGCGCGAACAAGGCGGAGCCGAAATAGCCGGCCAGCGAAATCGGGATGGACTTCCAGTGACCCGCGTACGCGGAGTAAGTAAGTCCGCTCTGATCGGAATACAGATGAATGTACCGGACGTCGCCGGACAGAAGCAAGGTGACGAGCGCATGGCACATCTCGTGGACGAGCGTGTCCACGTTGCGGAAGAAGTCCGAGAACGGAATCCAGCGGGTTAGGAACGCCGCTATTCCGAGGAATATGGCGACTCTGAGCCAGGACTTGATCGCAATCCCCTCTTTCCTTGCCGTAATTTTCCGCTTAGCGGTTCGATTACCCGCATTATACCATAGGCGGCAAGGAACAAGACCATAAATCCGGCGGCGTAACGGTACATCTCTCCGTATCCGGCCGCGGCCGCGATCGCTCCCAGAACGAATGCCCCGGAGGCAACGCCCAGGTCGGTCGCGTTATAGAACAGGCTGTTGGCCGTGCCGTACTGCTCCGGCGCGGAAGAACGCAGCATCCATGCCTGCAGCGTCGGCTGGATCGCCCCGAAGCCTAATCCGTACAACAGAGCGGATACGATGAGCATCGGAAGCGTCGTCGCATAGGACAGCACGGTTAAGCTGGCGATGACGCAGACGACGCCGGGAAGGAGCACGGCGGCATGGCCTTTGCGGTCGAAGAGCTTTCCGGAGACGGGCCGCACGATAATGATCGTCACCGCGTTAAACAGGAAGAAGAGCCCGACCTGCTCTAGCCCGACTGACTCGCCGTACAAGGCGATAAAGCTGAGCACGCCCCCGTAAGTGACGCCCAGCAGAACGTTCAGGAACGCCGGCAGCAGCAGCTTTCGATTCATCGAGGCCTTGCCCGCGGCGGTCTTCGGCGCTTCGCGCTTATCATTCGCGGGAACCGATCGCATTAGAATCAGCAGCGGGAAAGCGAGCAGCAGCGTCGCCCCTGCCACCCAGGCAAGCGCGTTAAAGCCCGCCTCGCGGAACACGTTCAGCCCGATCATCGGACCGATCGACATCGCCAGGCTCGTGGACAGGCCGAAATAGCCGATTCCTTCCCCCATCCGGTCGGGAGGAATCATCTGCGTGACAAGCGTCGGGAGAATCGTGCTCGCCATGCCGAAGCCGACTCCGTAACCGACGCGCATGAGCAGCAGCGAGCCGATCGAATCGGCTAGCATGCAGATTCCGGTAACGGCGACGGCGATCGCGAGCCCGACGTACAGCAGCGTTCCCCGGCCGAACTTGCGCATCAGCGCCGCCGTCAGAAAACGGGCCGCGATCGCGGACAGCGCGAACAGGCTCGTAACGAGACTTACCGCGAGATCGTCCGCGCCGAAATCGTTTTTGACGTAGGTCGGTAACGCGGACAGCGTCATTTGCAGGTTCAGAAACAACAAGAGAGAGCTTATCGTCAGGGCGATAAAAGCTCTCGTCCACAATCTCGTTTGCGGTTGCCGGCGTTGCATGTGTTCCCCTACTCTCTCTCTAAGATGTCTTTCATATGATGATCGATTCGGATCAGCAGCCGGATCAACGTATCGTATTCCTCTTCGCTCATGCAGCCGCGAACGTCTTCGTTCGCGGCCATCTCCAGCGGCAGCGTCTTGAGGATCAGCTCTCTCCCCTTGTCCGTGATGCCTACCTGGAACGATCGCCGATCGCGATCGCTTGTCCGTCTGTCCGCCAGCCCCTTTTGCTCCAGATGATCGAGTATTCTCGTCGTCGTGGGCCGGTCCTTGCCCGCCCGCTCCGCGATTTCCTTCTGAATGAGGCCGTCCTCCAGATGGATCTGGTACAGAACCGACCACTGCTCCGGCGTGATCTCGAAGGGCTTTAGCCTGATCTGGAACAAAGCCGACACTTTGCGATAGGACGTCCCCAGCATAAAACCTGCCGAACGCCGGAGATCGTACGCTTTCTTATTGTTCATCCGTTATGTTCATCCCCAAATAGTTGCTAAGACAATTATATTTCAGGCAACTATTATTGTAAAGAGACGAGGACGGTTTTCAGGACAGGAAAAAGGGAGCGTACTTTTCTTCCTTATAGTACGTCGTGCCGGTCGTCCCGCTCTCGTCGCGGAACGATCGCTCCGTCGCCACGATCCAGCCTTTGCGGTATGCCGAGGAAGTTTCCGAAGGGGCTCCGGCCGGGTGCAGCTCCCTTAGCAACTTTGTGCGGACCGTCGTCGTTCCGGCAAGAGGCTTGTCCGAGACGAGGCGGCAATGCAGCTCGTAGCCGGACATCTCGGCGAGGATGCGAATATCGGCGCTATGCGTGTTCCTGAACTTGAGATCCTTCCGCCCGTAGACGTAAGTGGCGTCCAGTCCGAGGTCGATAAACCGCTCTTCCCCCCACATATCCGCGCTATGGTTATGCTTCTCCAGAATGTCCATATTCGCCTGGAGAGCGACGTTGAAGAGCAGCGTGCTGATCAGGCAGGCGCTGCCCCCGGTGGCGTGTATCGTGCGCCCGCGCACGAACATCGGCCCCGGCATGAAGCCCATCTCTTCCGTCGCGCCCCGGAGAAATTTTCTAAGCGAGAAAATCCGCCCCGGAGGAATAACCGTCCCGTTCACGATCCGGCAGCCCAAATTCATGTTATGGAACCGGCCGTAGTTAAGATCCTGCAGCTCTTCCTTCCATTTCATGAGAATGCGGATTTCCGACAGCACGATCTCGTCGCGTTCCGCCTCCGCGTCCCGGGGAAGCCGGTTTTCCGGGGACACGAATTGAAAGTACCAGCCTTTCAGCAAGCTGCGCACGTCGTCCAGCAGCAGTCTTGTCCGAAGAAATTTGATCATAGGTTTATTGCGAATTGCCGTCATGGATTGCGGATACCCCCTCGTTCTTAAACCATTCCATACATTTGACGCAGAAAAGTGGGAAAAGTTACATTTTTTGTCGAAAAAGATGGAGTCGAGGGAAATGGAGTGAGCAGGGAGGAAGGACGTGTGGGAACGCCTGCCAAGCCATCGCTAACGGCCCCCGCCGGGAAGGCAGGGGCCGCTGTAACGAAACTTTATCCGATTAGTCGCGAGGCAGCTCGACGGACACTTCGCGGCCGGATTCGGCCGAACGAAGGACGCCGTCGATAATTGCTTGCTGGATCAGGATTTGCTCTCCCGGAATCGGGGCCGGACGGCCGTCGCGAACCGCTTCGGCGAAATCGCGAACCTTCTCGTCGAACAGGTTGAGCTTGTGCTCGATAAGCGGAATCGGCGTCTGCGTATGGGCGCCGAATTCGTCGTGATACAGCGTGATCGAGCCGACCGAGCCGTCCCATACGCCCGACCACGGACCGGTGCCCGCCGACGTAACCTTGAGACCCGCGTCGGTGCCGAGGAACATCGTCGCTCCGAGCGTGTCCATATGCATCGCCCAGGAGATTTTGAACTGCAGCACAAGATCGTTCTCGAAACGCACCATCGCCACGCCGAAATCTTCCACCTCGAATTTGGAAGCCTCCGGATGATAGAGCGGATTGCGGCCGAAATGATTCGAAGTGAACGCGGATACGGTTAACGGACGAGGATACCCCATCGTATTCAGCGCCATATCCAGCGAGTAGCAGCCGATATCGGCCATCGCGCCGGCGCCGGCCAGCTTCTTGCTGATGAACGTTCCGCCCGGCATTCCGCGGCGGCGACCGCCGCCCGTCTCGGCGTAATACACGTTACCCAGACGTCCGGATTGCACGATGTTCTGCAACAGCTTCATGTTCGGATCGTAGCGCGGCTGGAAGCCGATCGTCAGCATATTGCCCGTGTCGCGGGCAACTTGCGTCATCTCCAACGCCTCCGCCAGAGTGACGGACATCGGCTTCTCCAGCAGCACCTGCTTGCCCGCTTTAAGCGAATCGACCGCCGTCCGGTGATGCGAGACGTTCGGCGTACAGATGCTGACGCCGTCCAGCTCTTGCTCCAGCAGCTTCTCATGGCCGTCGTAAGCCGCCGCTCCGTCCAATTGCAGCGCCTCTACGAATTCCGCCGCCTTGCCGGGAATAACGTCGGCGACCGCGACGATCTCCACGAACGGTAGCTTGCGGTAAGCCGCTACGTGGGCTCTGGCGATTCCGCCGCTTCCGATAATGCCAATGCGTAAATGTTTGCTCATATGCTCGCTTCCTTCTCTCATTTGGATTGGAACGCCGCGGCATGCTCTCCGGCATGCGTTTTGCGGTAAACGCTCGGCGTCATTTCGTATTTGCCCTTGAACACCGGGTACAGATAGTTCGGATTGGCGTAGCCGTGCGCGATGGCGATCTCCTCGATCGCCTTGTCCGTAAGGAGCAGATCCGAACAGATCGCCGTCAGCCGCGTATGCTCCAAATAATCACGGAAAGTCGTCCGCCCCTCGCTGCGAAAAATGCGCTGAAGCTGCCGCGGACTGATTCCGATCGCTTCCGCGACCTGCTCCAGAGAGAGCGGCATGCTCTCGTTGTCCTGAATGTACTGCGTGGCCAACTGATACCTGTGGAAGCTCATGTCCCGCTCCGGAATTCCCGTTCTGCCGTCCGCCCCGTCGAGCACGCGAACGGTGCGCAGCAAAATCTGCACGATCGCCTGCTTCAGCAGCGTGTAAAATCCGATCGGCTGCTCTTCCAAAATCCGGTAAGCCTCCAGGAAACCGCTCATCGCATGGAATCGGTCGACGACCGGCCCGATCGGCAGACGGTCCAGAGCGGCGATGCACTCGCTCGCCTCCGCCGCCTCCAGTTCATCGCCCCAGCCGCTCGGTTGGACATCCGATTCCAACGGCACGATGTCCAGGTGAAGACAGAGCTCGTACATCGGATCTTCCGGGTCCGACTCCTGATAGTGCACCAGATCCGGACCAGTCAGATAGAACATCCCCTCGTGAAGATCGTAAGCCTGATCGACGAGGATGACCTTCCCCTTGCCTTTCGGAATATAGTGAAATTCGTATTCCGAGTGTTTATGGAAGTTAATGATATGACCCGGCGGAAAAGAGGCCAGATGGCAGCGCAGCACGCGAATGCCGTATCCGCCCCAACGAAATCGCAGCTCCAGCCGGTCCAGCGCGTCCTGCCTCTCCGCCATCCGGGCGTACGGGAAGGGGCTCGCGCTTCCGACCGCTTTGCGGTCCGCCGGCTTCTTCCCCGTCGACTCGCGATGATCCCGATGCTCCGCTTGCATTCCCCTTCCCCCTTCTCCGCCGAAGCCTGTTTATTCCGCCAGCTCGTCGATCCGGATCGGACGGCCTTCCGCAACCGACCGCGTCGAAGCTTCCATCAGCTTGGTCAGATCGACGGCCGCCGCAATATTTTCCGTCGCTTCCGTGCCTTTGTTGATATGATCGACCCACTGGCTGAACGCGTAAGGCAATCTGCCGTCCAGCTCCAGCTTCTCCCATTGCCCGCTTCCGCCGTTGTAGCGGACGACCGGAACTTCCTCCGGGAAACCGAACAGCAGCGTGCCCTCGGTTCCATGAAGCTCGATGGAGAATGGCGAGTGGCTGTTCACGAAGCCCGCTTCGACGATGCCGATCGCGCCTTCCGCATAACGAAGCACAGCGATCGCGTTGTCTTCGACTTCCTTGCCCGTCACGTAGCCGAAGTTCGCGCTTACGCTCTCGGGCATGCCCAGGAAGCGCCGGACGAGATACATCGGGTGGCAGCCCAGATCGATGAGAGCGCCTCCGCCGCACTGCTCCTTCGAGTAGAAGTGGGCCGGCAGCCAGTTCGCGGTCGCGCCGTTATGCGACAGCCGCACCCGCGCCAGCGTCAGCTTGCCGAGCTTGCCGTCCTGCACCACGCGGTCGATCGTCTGCGTATAGCCGTCGTAGAGGCGCGGCAAGGAAACCGTCAGCTTGACTCCCGCTTCCCGGACCGCGGCAACAATCTCGGACACTTCCTTCGCCGTAGGGGCGATAACCTTTTCCGTAAAAATGTGCTTGCCGGCTTTCGCCGCCTTCACCATCACATCGCGATGAATATTCGTAGGCGCGTCCACGATGACGGCGTCGATGCCGTCCTGGGCGAGCATCTCGTCGAGAGACGCGTAGTACGGCACTCCGTACTGCGCCGCTTTGGCTTGTCCGCGTTCCGGCTCTTCGTCCCAGATCGCGGCAAGCTCCGTCTCGGGATGCTCCAGCGCTTGCTTCGTGTAATCGTCCGCATGAACGTGCCAATAACTGATTTTACCGATCCGAATCATAGTAAGCCTCCTTGGCTGTTGACTTAAAATATACGACAACAATGACAGATTACACAACTTTTATCGCCATTATAATTAGTTTTCGTGCCATTTAAACTATAAAATTGCGACACGCATGCTCGATTAGGGATCGATTCAGTTCCCGAAAGCAGCGAAACCCACGATGAAGATCGGCGGCAGCTCGCTCCACGCAAAGAGGCCGTCCCCAAGTCCATAAACAACTCGGGTCGGCCTCTTGCTAAAGCTTGCACAATGCGATTCAGTTGCCCTCGGCGGCAACCGGCCCGTCGCCTGCGGCGCGCACGGGTTTGGCGGGAGAATTCAACTTGCGGCCCGCGATGTTGACGGGCTGGTTCTGGTGAATGATATCGCGCCAGCTGAAATCTCCTCTTTCCAAGGCGCGGATAAGCAGCTCGGCTGTGGCCATGTTGGTCGCAACCGGAATGCCGTACACGTCGCAAAGCCTTAGCAGCGCGGTAATATCCGGCTCGTGCGGTTGAGCGACGAGAGGGTCGCGGAAGAAGAGAAGCAGATCAAGCTCGTTCTGCGCGATCATCGCCCCGAGCTGCTGATCTCCGCCGAGCGGTCCGGATTTGAAACGAAAGATCGACAAGCCCGTGTTCTCCATAATCCGCTCGCCGGTCGTTCCTGTCGAGAAGAGCTGATGATGCTGGAACAAGTGCCGATAGGCAATCGCGAAATTGACCAATTCCTCTTTCTTCTGATCGTGGGCAACGAAAGCAATGTTCATGGCAATCACGCTCCGGTTTCATTTTATGTAATTAAATATAACACAAAACTGACTTAATTAAAGAAAATTTGATGAATTCCGTTGCGGAACAATGATTTGTGTAATTTTATATAACACAAAATGACTATAGCTGACCAATCGACTTACAATCGTCTGGCCATATCAGGCTTCGCCCGAGCGCCGATGTGCGATTTTCTACTCACATAACGGTCCAACCAGACCGTTAGAGACAGTCATTCGTTCGATTTCGCCCGCGTAACGGTCTACCTGGAGCTAGAATAAAAAGTGGACACCTCATAAGAGCAGACAGATAATGAATACAACAAGAAAATGAGGTGTCCGGTATGGGGGAGCAAAGACAGCATTACAGCGAAGAATTCAAAGA
>NZ_JBEPYQ010000097.1:0-28615 GCF_041641335.1 Cohnella sp.
CAATTCCTTGTACACGCGAGCGTCACTCAGCGAACTGGCGAGAACGATCGCCGACTACATGTCGGTGCTGGATACGACGAAGGACGAGTTCGTCAGACAGAACTTCTATCTGTATCAGCAAGTGATTCTCGCTCTTCAGGAGAAGACGGAAGCCCCGGATTCGTTCAGCGGTCCCGACTTCGACGAAGAGGCGTTTCTGGAGCGAATTCGCCAGGAGGAAACGTCGGCCACCACTCTGTTTCAATTCAGTACGTATAAAGCCCAGCTCTCCTATTTTTTGGGCGACTTCGAAGAAGCCGCTCGTTGGGCTTGCCAAGCGGAAGCTTACGAGGATTACGCCACCCACCTGCCGCATTTGCCGGAATGCCTGTTCTACGAGACGCTCGCCGCAGCGGAAATCCACGCCCGGTCGCAACGAAGCCCGTTAACGGAGAAACGGCTCGTCCGCGCTCATCGGCGCTTCGAAAAATGGACGAAGTGGAGCCCTGACAACTTTCGAGCCAGGCAGCTTCTGCTCGAAGCCGAGCGGGCGCGGGCGACCGGAAAGTCCGAGCCCGCCGAGGAAGGATACGACAAAGCGATCCGGGAAGCCAGAGAGGGCGGGGACTTCCGCGTCGTCGGCCTTGCGGGGGAGCTTGCCGCCAACTACTACGAAGGATGCGGCAAGAGAACGACGGCGATCTATTACTTGCAGACAGCCTTGGAAGGATACAAGCAGTGGGAGATGCCGTTGAAGATCCGCCAGACGGAGAAGAGGCTGCGGGAACTGCGGTGTCGGGAGAACGCGGTTTCCGCGACGGAGTGCGACGAGACGGCTCCGGCAGGCCGTCTTGACGTTATCGATTACGTCGCGGCGACATCGAGCATGCCAGGCGAGACTTACTCCCTCGACGGCGTCGATCTCACCGCCATTCTAACGACGACCCAGACGATCGCGAACCGCATGGACATGGATACGGTGCTCGCCGAAATCATGGGCACCCTTGTGAAACATGCAGGCGCAAGCAAGGGCGCTCTCGTCACCGGCAAACAGGACACGCTGCATATTCAGGCCTACGCGGATTCGGAGGCCGGCTCTCCTTCCCTGCCGATGGAATTGGCGGACAGCTCTCTTGTGCCGGAGGGCCTTATCCGCTACGTCTTCCGAACGAGAGAGAACGTCCGATACTCCAAAGACGAGGAAAGCTGGCTGGTTCACAACCCTTATATCGGGAAGCACCGGCCTCAATCGGCGCTATGCGTTCCCGTTACCGTTCATGGCAGCCTGCTGGGCGTCCTATATCTGGAGAACAAGCTTACCGGCGGAGTGTTCGCCTCCGACCGTCTCTCCGTTCTTCTCGCCATGGCGTCGCAGGGCATGATGCTGTGCGCGCTCCAGAGCTCTTCGGCCCCGTCATCGTACGCAGATCCCAGGATGGAGGAGAATTCCCCGGCCACCGCCGACTTGATGGAGGAGCCGCTCACGGAACGGGAGCTGGAGGTGCTCGCTCTGCTCGCGGCGGGGTTGTCCAACAAGGAGATCGCCGATCGCCTGATCATCGCCGTCGGCACGGTTAAGGTGCATGTCAAAAATATATTCGCCAAGCTGAAGGTTAACCGGCGCATCAAAGCGATCGAGCAGGCCAAGGAGCTCCGGCTGCTGGATAGGTAGAAAGAACTTTTGGACGAGCTAAACCGCTTTTGTAGAAAATTGTCGTATGCTACAATGAGAGCGTTAAAACTCGTTCCAAACACTGGAATCTACCGTTGGCATAACGCAGGAAAGCGAAGTGGACAACCATGTTATCGAATATCAGAGATGTCATGTTTCCGGTATCCGCTCTAGAGGAATCTTCCATCGTGGCCATCTTGGATCGCAGCGGCGCTTTTTCTTATGTCAATCCGCAGTTTTGCTCTATCTCGAAGTATGCTCCCGACGAGCTGATCGGCCGAACGTACGAATCGCTGATTAACGACGCGCATCCCGACCATTCCCTGGAAGAAATGCGGCAGACGATCGACCAAGGGAGGACGTGGAAGGGAGAAGCGCGCATCGAATCCAAGGACGGCAACCACGTCTGGCTTACGCTGACCGTCATTCCGCTCGTCGACGAACAAGGAGTCGCGCAGCAGTCGATCGCCATCGGCACGGACCTATCGGAGCGCAAGGAACATAAGCTTAAGCTCGTGCAGACGATGGAAAATCTGCGCGACATCGAGAAGGCTCTGGACGAGTCGTCGATCGTCGCCATTACCGACCGCGCCGGGGTCATTACTTACGTCAACGAGAAGTTTTGCGAAATATCCAAATACGAAAAGCATGAATTGCTCGGCAAGACGCACCGCGTCATCAATTCCGGCTATCATCCGAAAGCTTTCTTCCAACAGATGTGGAGCACGATCAAAAGCGGAGAAGTGTGGCGGGGAGAGGTCAAAAACCGCGCGAAGGACGGCACGGAGTATTGGATGAATACGACGATCGTCCCTTTCCTCGACGACGACGGAAAGCCGCGCCAGTTCATCTCGATCCGCAGCGATATTACCGACCGGGTCAAAGCCGAAGAAGCGTTGGCCGAACGTACCGAGCAGTTGGCCAGGACGCGGGACGAGGCCGTCAAAGCCAGCATGATCAAGAGCCAGTTTCTCGCCAATATGAGCCATGAGCTGCGCACGCCTCTGAATGCGATTATCGGCTACAGCGAAATGCTGCGGGAAGAAGCCGAGGAGCTTGGCGAAACGGTGTTCGTCGAGGATTTGGGAAAAATCAGCAAGGCGGGCAACCATCTGCTCGCCTTGATCAACGATATTCTCGACATTTCCAAGATCGAGGCCGGCAAGATGGATCTGCATCTGGAAACGTGCAGCCTGCCCAGCCTGATCCAGGACGTGGTCACTACGATTCGGCCTCTGGTAGAGGAGAAAGGAAATCAACTGCACTACGAGTGCGTGGAGCAGGACGATATTACGACCGATGTGCTCAAGGTGCGGCAGATTCTGATCAATCTGCTGGGCAATGCGAACAAGTTTACCGATGCGGGCGTCATTACCTTGCGCATTTTCCAAGAAACGCGGGATGACGCCGCCGGCTACAGCTTTCATGTGCAGGATACGGGAATCGGCATGACGCCGGAGCAGATGGAGAAGCTGTTCCACCCGTTCACGCAGGCCGATGCCTCGACGACGCGCAAATACGGCGGCACAGGTCTCGGGCTGGCGATCAGCCATCGTCTCAGCCAGATGATGGGCGGCGACATCCGCGTGGACAGCAAGCCGGGCATCGGCACCGGCTTCACCTGCTGGCTGCCGATTATGGCGGAGGAGTCCCGCGATGTGCCGTCTTCTGAGGCGGAGGACGAAGCGAACGCTCCGAACGAGTCCGGTACGATCGACATTTTGTTGATTGACGACGAGGCCTCCAACAGCGAGCTGATGCGGCGGTATATCGCCAAAACCGGCTGGAGCATGGCTTACGCCGGTACCGGGGCGCAAGGCATCCGCATGGCCAAGAATCGGCGGCCGGCCGTCATCTGCCTCGATATTCTCATGCCCGAGACCGACGGCTGGGACGTGCTTGCGACGCTGAAGAGCGACCCGGACACCGCCGATATTCCGGTCGTCGTCTGGACGATGCTGAGCGACCGGCAACGGGGTTACGCGCTCGGCGTCTCCGAATATTTGACCAAGCCGTCCGAACGGGACAAGCTGATTGACACGATCAGCAAGTATATTCGTTAGCCTCTAACGGCGCCTGCCATCAGGCCTGAATTTCGCGGGCTGCAAGGCTTAAGTCGCCGGAACGACAAAGAAAGGACAGCCGCCGCTGTCCTTTCTTGCTTCTTGCTTGGGACGAGCATCGCCGCCGTCCGGGCGCAAGCTGCCGACTATCCGCTTCAACGCGCCGAAGTACTCTCCCGAACGATCAGCTCCGGTTCGATAACCGTCTGCTTCTTTACTTTCTCCTTGCCGATCAGCTTGTGGAGCACCTGGACCGATATGCGCCCGAGCGTCTCCATTTTCTGGGAGACCGTCGTCAGCTCCGGATTGATCGCGGTCGCGAGCGGAATGTCGTCGAAGCCGATGATCGAGATGTCCTCGGGAACGCGATACCCCGCCCGTGTCGCCGTCTTCACCGCGCCGACCGCCGTAAAATCGTTCACGCAGAACACCGCGGTCGGCTTGCGAGCCCCTTCCAGCAGACGCTTCATGAGAAGCTGTCCGGACTCGATCGAGAAGTCCTCGTTCAGCACCCACTCCCGGGGAGTATCCAATCCGTGCTCCCTCATCACCTTCTTGAACGCCCGGACCTTCTGCGCCGTCGTCGACATGTTGTCGTGCCCGCCGATAAACGCGATCTCCCGATGCCCCAGCGCGATCAGATGACGGGTCGCCATCTCCGCGCCCATCGTCTCGTCGATGTAGACGCGGTGCAGCGAGCTGCCCGGCAGGTTGCCGTTGATGAGCACGAGCGGAGTGCGGCTCGCCGCCTCCTGGACCTCCTCGGCCAGCTCGGTGCTGCAGCGGGACAGATTGATTCGGCCTCCCATGAACAAGATGCCGTCCACCTGCTTCTCCCGCAAAATGTTCAAATACTGCGACTCCCGCTCGTAGCTGCCGATCGTATCGCACAGCAGGAACGTGTACCCTTTGTCCCGCGCTTCCTTCTCGATTCCGGAGAACACTTCGGGAAAGAACGGATTCGTAATATCCGGCACGATGACGCCGATCGTTCCCGTCTCTTTCTTTGACAGGCTTCTGGCAAGCGCGTTCGGCTGGTACTGGTATTTGTGGATCAGCTCCATAATTTTGTCCCGGGTCGCGCCCTTGACGGGTGCGGTGTTGTTGAGCACCCGCGACACCGTCGCGACCGAGACTCTCGCTTCGTGAGCGATATCGTAGATCGTTACCTGCTTCAAAACCATCCATCCTTAACTCGGCCAGCTTTTTCGTTCATCATAGCATTTCCCGCCTAACCTTGGAAAGAAATTCATAGGAGGACGACCGGTTCCGCTTAGCCTTCGACGAGTTTCTTGAATTCGTCCAGCTGCCGTTGAATTTCCTCGACCGCTTTGTCGTATCCGGCCGCCTTCAGCTTGGCGCGGAACTCTTCGACCGCCTTGGCCGGGTCGCCGGCTTTGCCCCAGACGATCGCGGGTCCCAGCTCTCCCGTCACCTGGGAGTTGGCCGTCAACTCGGCGTCGATCTTGGACTTGTCGAAAATGAACCGGCCGTACGGATAGGGCTCCTTGTAGCCGTCGTACTCCTCGTAAAGCGTGGAGATGCCGTCCCATACCGTATCCGACGGAATCTCGAACCGATCGACGCGTCCGCCCCAGAAATCGGAGTAATAGGCATCCCGGGCTTCGTCGTAGCCGTCGGGAAGAACCCGCTTGCCGTCCTTGATTTCGTATTGAACCCCTTCGAGCCCGAAGTTGATCAGTTGATAGATTTCCTTGTCGTTGCGGATCAGATCGTACGCCATCAGCGCTCTCTCCGGATTCTTGCTGTGCGCGCCCACGGAAGTGCCTCCGTGCGTAATGGACAGCTCCGGCAGATTGCCGCGCGTGCGGGAGAACGGGAACATGAGCAGCTCGGAGCCCGGCTGGTCTTTGTCCATGTTTACCCGTAGCGAAGCGTAGGTCTGCGTATGGTGCTGGTCCGCTGCGGTCAGTCCGGCCCTCAGCAGCGACCGCGTATCCCCTTTGTAGTTCAGAACGTCTTCGCGCCAATAGCCTTTGTCAGCCCATTCCTTCGTCATCGTCGCCATTTTCAGGAACACGTCGTCGAAGATCGGGCTGGTCGCCGTATATTTCTCGTCATACGATTTGGCATGGAATACCGGCAAGTACCCGGTGCCGATCGGCAGCTCCAGCATATCCGTATACGACTGGGCGAAGCCGATATAAGGTCCGACGCCGCCCGATTGCGTATCCCAAGGCACGACGCCCTGCTTGTTGTCCTTCACGTACTGGAAGTACTTGCCGAGCGTCTCGAAATCCTTGATCGGCTCGTTGATGCCGGCTTCCTTCGCCCAATCGCCGCGATAATAGATGCCGTGGTTGACCCACTGGGTAAAATCGTTCTCGGGAATGAGCACGATCTTGCCGTTGAACTTGCTCTCGTCCCAGTCCTCCGGAGGAATCGATTCCCAAGTCCGGGGCGCAAATGTCGGCAGCAGGTCGTCGATGTTCATGAACGCGCCGCGCTGGGCGTTGTTCCACGTATCGAGCCAGTCCGTCGCGATCGTGATCAGGTCGATCGCCTCTCCCGAAGCGAGCGTCAAGTTGTATTTCGTCTGCCAGTCCGCCCATTCGATCCATTTCCACTCCAGCTCCGCGTTGATTTTCTCCCTCATCAGCTGGTTGACCTTCTCGAACACTTTCTCGAATTGGCCGTTGGTCGGTTTGTCCCCGAGCACCAGATAGCTGATCTTCACGAACTTGGACGTGTCTACGCCCCCTTCGCCTTTAGAGGCGCTGGCGGATTGAGACTGGCCGCCCGACGATTCGGCGCTCCCCTTGTTTCCTCCGCTATTGCTGCCGCTGCAAGCGGCCAGAGCGACGACCAGAACGAGCGATAGTGCCATGAACAGAAATTTCTTCCCTCTGAACATCCTTTTTTCCTCCCCTGGGATTTCGATTTTTCCACACCATATCTGTAACCGGTTTCATTCCTATGTGAAGGAGCTGCCTGTTGCGGCGTCTCCGGCACATCTTGCTCTTGCATGGCTTCGACCGCCTGCGGCCCCGGCTTCAGCCTTTGACCGCCCCGACGGTAAGGCCCTTAATGAAATACCGTTGCACGAACGGATAGAACAGAATGACCGGCCCCGTCGCCACGATCGCCGTAGCCATCTTCATCGATTCGAGCGGCATGTCGCGCAGCGGAACGTTGGATGCGGCCGACGAATTGCGGATAAAATCCGCCCTGGTGATCACGTTGTACAGAAACAGCTGAAGAGGCCGGTATTCCACGTCGGAGGTCAGGAACAGCATCGCGTTGTACCATTCGTTCCAGTAACCGAGCGCGATGAACAGTCCGATCGTCGCCAAGGCGGGAGTCGTCATCGGCAGAATCAGCCGGCGGAAAATCGTGAAGTCCCCCGCTCCGTCGATCTTCGCGGATTCGGTAATCGCATGCGGGATCGACTGCACGAAAGCTTTCATCATGATGATGAGGAAAGGAGTGAGCAGGCCCGGCAGGAGCACCGAGAGATAGTTGTTTTTCAGGCTGAGATACTGGGTCATGAGCAGATAGAACGGGACAAGTCCTCCGGAAAACAAAGTCGTGAAATAGATATAGAAGGATATCCGGTTCCGATAAGGAAAATCCGGTCGCTGCAGCGCGTATCCCGTCATAGCGACGAGAAACAGTCCGATCGCGGTTCCGAGCACGGTGAGGGCAATCGTCACGAAGTACGCGCCGATCACGAGTTTCGGGTTCTCGAAAACGATCCGGTACGCGAACACGGTGAAGTCCTTCGGCCAGAAATTGAAGCCGTTCGATTGGATAGAACGCTCGGAAGTGAGCGACGTGCCCAGGACGAGCACGAAGGGCATCACGCACGCGAGGGCGAACGCGCCGATAAAACCGTAGCCGACGAAACGGACGAGACGCTCCGACGCGCTCGATCGAATGCTGCGGGAAATCTGTTCCATTGTTTTCGCCCTCCTAGAACAAAGAATGGTCCGGGGATGTTTTGCGGACGACCCAGTTGCAGGTTACGACGATGACGAAGCCGAAGACGGACTGGTACAGGCTGACGGCGCTTCCCGTCGAGAAATTGAAATTGTTCATGAGCGTGCGGAAAACGTAAGTCTCGATAATGTCGGTGGTCGGGTACAGCATCGTGTTGTTGGCGCCGACGAGATTGTAGAACAGTCCGAAGTTGCCCTTCAGGACGCCGCCGAGCGAGAACAGAAGGAGGATGATGAACGTCGGCTTGAGCCAGGGAAGGATGATGTGGACGATGCGCTGCAGCGCGTTCGCTCCGTCGATCTCCGCGGCTTCGACGATCTCGTTGTCGAGACCCATAATCGCGGCGAAGTAAATGATCGAACCGTAACCCGTCGTCTGCCACAGGTACACGATGACGATGATGAAAGGCCAGATGTTCGGATTGGAGTAGGTTTTAACCGGATCGAGTCCGACGGACACCAGGAAGCTGTTCAGTACCCCGTAGTCGTAGCTGAGAAAATTGTACGCGATCAGCCCGATGAGCACGGCGGAGATGAAGTAGGGCAGGAAGAGAAACGTCTGGGCGATTTTTTTGAACCATTTTCTCCGCAGCTCATTGAGCAGCACGGCCACGAACACTTGTAGAGCGTTGCCGATCAGAATAAAGGCCAGATTGTATAAAATCGTGTTGATCGTCAGGCGCGCCAAATCTCCGTTAATGACCAGGAAGCGGAAATTCTCCCATCCGACGAACGGACTGCGGAAGATCCCGTCGGTGTAGTTGTACTTTATGAAAGCAAGGTATAAGCCCGGCATCGGCAAGTAAGCGAAGATAAGGAAGAAAACGATGGCGGGAAAACACATCAGCAGCAGCGTGCGATGGGTCCAAAGCCGTTGCAGCCGCATCGGCGGCACCTCCTTCCGGAATGGTCAGGCCGGTATAAAATCGAGCCGTTCAAGCACGCCTTCCGCGTCCGCGTCGATCGCCTCGAGCAGAAGCGACAGCCGTTCCCCGGAACCTCCGTCGCCGAGCCATGGACCGGGAATCCAGAACGAACCCGCGTCTCCCCCGCTTATGATCGGACGCTCCGTTCCCCCTTCAAGCCACAGGCGCGAGACGAGACGGTCGCCGACCAGGACGCTGAGCTTCAGCCCCGAGCCGCGGACGCGGACACGCCAGCCTTCGTCGCTCGGAGAGGCGGGAAGCGGCGCGAACAGCCAGCGCATCTCTCCCGGCTCCAGCCGGCAGGGCCATTCGGCGGCATCTTCCGACGCTTCGCCCGATCGGACGCGCGCTTCGGCCGCAAGCTCTCGTTCTGCCGCTCCGGCCAGCCTCCACTTCCGCGCCGCATTCCCTTCGTAGACGACCGCGTCTCCCGCCCCGGCTTCCGTCGTCCGCTCCAGGAACGCTGCCAGCAGCGCGGCCTCTCCCGGAACGACGTACGGCGTTACGTCCAGATAAGGATCGTACGGATCGACTTGGCCCGCGTCGACTCCGTTCACGTAAAGACGAACCCTTCCCTGCAATCCGTCAAAATGAACCGTCCACGAATCGGCGTCCGCCGCGGCCGGGAACGACCGCCTGAAGCATTCGAGCGCCGGCCTCTCCGAAGACAGCCAGCCGCCGAAGCCCGCGATCGTCCAGGAGCGGTCGTCCAGCTCCGGGCTCGCCCATTCGGCGAGCCGTTCCCGATCCGCCCCTCCGACGTATCGCGTTCGCCAGTTGCCTCCGAGCCGATGTACCTTGGCGACGGACACGACGTCCTTCAGCCCCTTCGCCGACGAAATATCGAGCCCGGGCAGACGGACATCGTGGAAGTTGGAATGTCCCCAGATTTCCGCGCGGACGGCCAGCTTGCGGACGGCCGTGTCCGGCGAATCCACGTAGCGGTCAGCCCCTCCCGGAACGTAGGTGCCGCGGTAAGCGCCGTCGGCGTATAGCGACAAGACGTCGCTCGCCCGGCGCAGCAGCCATCCCGTCCGCTTGCCAGCGGCGGCTTCCCCGAGTTCGGCTTCATACCAGGCGTAGCCCCGATAGACGCCATGCTTCTCCAGGAAGTCCAGGCGCGGGACGGAGCGAAGCTCGGCTCCGCCCAGCGGAGCGGTCGGATCGGCCGAAGCCGCCGTCCACCGCATAGCTGTCTCGACGGGCCGGCCGTCATACCGCTCGCGCGGCTTCGACTCGATCTCCCCGTCCGCTCCGATCCGCTCGGCCGTTAAGGCGGTCTCCCTGTCGACGATCGCCAGCGTCAAGCGGGAGCCGTCCGACTTGGTTGCGCGAATCCATGCCGGCCGCTGTTCTCCGAATGCGAATCGGATACGGCTGCCGTCGTTGGCTGGCTCCGCTCCTTCCGTCTCCCAGACGAGCGCTTCGGCGCAATCGCCGATCGCCAGCTCCCCCGCTCCTTCCGCATGGAACGCGATCAGCAGACCGCTCTCGTCTTCCTGCCGCAGGAACAGCTCCGCGGTCGAATGCAGCAGCGTTCCCCATTCGGCAATCGGTACATTCGTCGGCAGCGCGACCGAGCCCCCGGCCGCCAGCCGAAGAGGAACGATTCGCCCGTCCGGCAGACGGAGCGGAATGGCCTCGGCCCTGTGCGGCTCCTCTTGCGTTCGCTCTCCCGCATGATGAAGGAATACGAGCTGCCCTCCGCGGCTTAGTCCGAGCGCCCGGGGACCGAGGACGGCTTGGGACGCCTCTTCTTCGACGCCGATTGCCGGGGGGGCGGCCAGCGGAACCGCCTCGGCGAGCGATTCGCCGTAAGCGTCCATGAGCCGCCTCAGAAGGCGGCCTTCGTAAGCTTCCGGGCGAATGCGGCCTTCGGGCGAGATCATCCCTCCGAAATCATAGTCGGACGTCAGGAAGGCGAGCGGATCGCCCCAATTGTTGGTCGCGTTCGAGAAGCCGTAGTCCGTTCCCGACATTTGCAGGTACGGACCGAGCAGCTTGACGCCGCAGGACAGCAGTCGGCGCAGCAGGAAATGGGAACGGTTCGTCTCGGTCACGAGCAGCGGATAGTTCCGTTCCGCCAGCCGTTCCCGGTAGCGGAGCACCTTCTCCTCGAACTCGGGATCGCGATCGTTCGGATAGAAGTTGCACGCCGGAACGACTTCCTCCGCGTCGCCGGTCGCCTCGTACAGCCCACCTTGCCCGGCGCAGGCAATCAGCGGCACCTCGATCCCATGTCGAAGCGCCATGTCCCGCAGCGCTTTCATGTAGCCGGCAGGGTCCTGGCAGCCGTAGAAATCCAGCTCGTTCTCGAGCTGTACGCAGAGGATCGGGCCGCCTTCGGACAGCTGGTACCGACGCAGAATCGGCAGGATGCGGTCGAACCAACGGGACACGTGCCGAAGGTAGACGGGATCGTTATCCCTCAGGCGAATGCCGTCCTCGGCCAGCAAGTAGGCGGGAAGGCCGCCTCCGTCCCATTCCGAGCAGATGTACGGACCGGGGCGGGCGACGGCGAGCAAGCCGGCTTCCCGAACCGCTTCCAGGAAAGCGTCGGCATCCCGGTCTCCGTCGAAGCTCCACTTCCCTTCCGACTCTTCGTGGAAGTTCCAGGGAAAGTAAACGTCGACGCAATCGTACCCGTACGCCCGGAGCGCGGCCAACCGCTTCGCCCAACGCTCCCGGGGAATTCGGAAATAAAAGGCGGAAGCGCATAGGACGAGCTTCGCCTGTCCGCGAATCCGAAGAGCCTCTTGAGACAATTGAATGGGGGAAATGCTTGGCAACATTCTTATCTCCTCCTTCTTCACGAAACCCGGGAGCCCTTGCGCCTCTTGCAGTTGCTGCTCTCTTTATTATGTAACCCGTTTCATGAATCCGGTTACATATTGTCGAAAAAACAAGGATGCTGTCCATTGAAGCATCCGGATTCCTTCGCGAGTGAAACGGGTTACATTTAAATGAAGCGCTTTCATGAAGAATATATACTGACCTCCTCGTTTTTGTCAAGAGTATCCTTGATTCATTTGGCCAGTTTTCTTCCGCTTCGAACATGCAGCGAGCGCAGCCGGCGCAACCGCCTATCGCGGGAAAGCTCCGGCCCCTCGCTCAGCCGGAGAAAGCGTCCCTTGGCTGAACGCGATCAGGTGCTCGCGAAAAAGCGAAGCCGCCGCCGGCAAGGCACGATCCTTGCGCCAAGCGAGTCCGATCGTGCGATGCGGGGAACGATCGGCCAGCGACAGCGCGGCCGCGTCCTTCATCGCCACTCCGTCGATCCGGGGCAGCAGGGCGATTCCCAGATTGGCGGCGACAAAGCCGAGAACGCCGATGGTTTCCTCGCCTTCGAAGACGACCTGCGGTTCCCTTCCGTTCTCCAGGAACAGCCGATCCAGCAGCGCCCTGCTGCTGAAGCCCGGCTTTAAGGCAATGAACTTCTCGTCGGCGATCTCCTCGAATTCGACCGACCTGCGGCCTGAGAACGGGTGGGTTCGATGCACGAACACGAACAATTCCTCCGTCCACAGACTCCGCCATGCGATCTCCGGCGCCGTATCGATCACCGCCGACAAGCAGAAATCCGTCTCTCCTCGACGAAGCTGCTCCAGCATGGCCGACGACGAATCCTGATGCAGCTTAAACGAGACATGCGGATAGCGTTCCCGGAAGCTGCCGAGCAGCCGGGGGACGAAGGAAATTCCGAGCGACTTCAGGCAGGCAAGCGATACTTCGCCGAATTGCGTCTGCTGCAGCTGACGCAGCTCCAGCTTTGCCTCTTCCATCTCCTGCAAGATTCTCGCGGCTCTGGCGTAGAAAGATCGGCCATAGCGATTTAACCGGACGGTTCGCCCCTGCCTGTCGAACAGATCGACCCCCAATTCCCGCTGCAGCTTGGCAATGGATCGGCTGAGCGCGGGCTGCGAGACGGAGAGCCTCTCCGCCGCTTTCGTGAAATGCTCTTCCTGCGCCGCCGCGCGGAAATATTCAAGCTGCTGCCATTCCATCCGTTCGCCCTCCTTTTTCAATGCAATTATAACATCATTATCCTGCAAATGATGCATTTCACTTATCCGATTCACTGTGATTTACTAGACGTAGATTGGAAAGGAAGTGACTCGCTCTCATGCTTGTGCAAGTCGCCCTATCCATGTTCGCGATCGGATTGCTGCTCGGTTTCGTAGGCGCGGGCGGGTCGGGCTTCATCATCTCCATCCTTACGGTCGGATTCGGCTACTCGATCCACACCGTGCTGGGAACCGCCTTGCTGGCCATGCTGCTGTCTTCGCTCTCCGGCGCGGTCAGCCATTACAGGCAGGGCAACATGCGGCTGGGCATCGGCGTCGTCGCCGGGGCGGGCGGCGCGGCGGGAGCCTGGTGGAGCTCCGGGCTCGCGGTAGACATCCCCGGCCGGACGCTCGGCATGCTGACCGCGAGCATGCTGATTCTGTCCGGAGCGGCCCTGTGGCTCAGGCTGCGCTTCGGAGCTCGGCGCGTCGCGGCGGCAGCCGAGGAGCCGGCGGCCGCCGCGAAACGCGAAACGCTCCGGAGCCGGCTTGGCGCGCTCGGCATCGGACTCGCCACAGGCACGATGTCCGGGCTGTTCGGAATCGGCTCCACCCCGTTCATCCAGCTCGGCCTGATCGCCGTGCTGGGTCTGTCCGCGCGGCTGGCCGCGGGCACGACCATGGCGATTATCGTTCCGATCGCGCTTGGCGGAGGGCTCGGCTACTACCGGACGGGCCATCTGGATCCGTGGCTGCTGGCGGCGGTCGCCCCGAGCATCATGCTCGGCTCCTATCTGGGCGCCAAGCTGACGGGGCGAGTTCCCGTACGATTGCTGCAAGGAGCGGTCGTCGCGGTGCCGATAGCGGGCGGTTTGATTCTGCTGATCGGCTAACGGCTGCGCGGCTGTCCGTTTTGGGTTGACGGAAGCCTGCAAAGCCGCGGGACCCATTCACCGAGAAGAAAGGATGTCGAACATGAACCTGTCGGATTGGAAGCAGCGCCCGGAAATCTCCCGGCGTTTCGTCGCTTTCGGTTCAAGCAATACAGCTCTGACCGCGGACAACGAAGGGCGGCTCGGCTGGGCGGAATGGCTGCACGTTCAGGCGCGCGAACATATCGGAAGCCATGTCTCCGTCATCAACCAAGGAGTCGGAGGAGAGACGACCGATCATCTGCTGGACCGGATCGGACGAGACGTCGAGCCTCTGTCTCCTTCGCTGGTCATCGTGACGATCGGCGGCAACGATATGATTACGGAGATGCCGCTTCACCGGTACAAGACGAATCTGCAGCGGATTTGCTCGATCGTTCGCTCCTTCGGCGCCGAGCCGGTTCTGCAGACGTATTACTGCCCGGTATACGAAGACAGCGGCATCCCCGGCTTCCGGCCGCGCTTCGAAGCCGCCATGGATGCCGTCCGACAAACGGCCGATGAACTGGGAACCGTTCTCGTCGATCAATACTCGCATTTCGAGCCGTTCTATCGGACCGCCCCGTCCGATTACCGCAAGCTGATGAGGGATTGGCTTCATCTGAACGCCTGCGGCAATCTGGCCATGGCGCGATACTTGCTGGGCCGTCTGGGGCTGCCGCCGGCGAATGCGCCGCAGAGCCTGGAACCGGAAGCAAGCCTCCTTCTCCGGCGATTGGAGACCTCCCCGGTAAGCGGCCCGTTCTCGAACGGATAGACGAGCTTGAAAATATTAAAAGAGCAACGGCGGTGCAGGGATCGCTTGTACGGGCTGGCGTTGGATGATCAAGTGTTTCTCGTTTCCTCCATGAGAGAATCTTGCGTCCACGGCAATCGGGGCAATCAAATCGTCGCTCGCGGGCGCACATTAAGCGGGGCGTACAAAGAAAAACGTGCATGTATCTTCCGGCAGCTGCCTCATACATACTGTCCTTTTCAGGATCGTATAGCAGCGGATGAGGATACATGCACGACAACATTCTCTATCGATAATCGTCCTGTAGCTCCCGGTTGTCGGGGCCGTATTTGCGAATTAAGTCCATCACGGCGCGAACTTGCCTTTTGCCCTCCATCTCGCTGTGGGTCCGCTACTCTCCGGTCCGCGCTGCTGGCATGGTATACCCTCGTTCTGGCATACATGTAGACATCCTTCGTTCCCGGTACGTGCCTGCCCCAATGCCGCCGTCCGAATACCGCGCTCAATTTCGGGTATAGTTACAGCTTTAGCACCTTATCGATCGGAAAGGGAAGGCCGCTCCATGCTTTTGCTTGCGTCCACGCGGCTTCGCCTTGCCAGAACGGATCGTTCACCGGCAGGCCGAGCGGCAGAAAAACCGCCGCGCACAAATACAAGCTCCCGGTGGAGATGTAAGGCTCGCCCACGCCCGGTTGGTGTCCGCAAAATCCGATCGTTAGCCAGCCTTCCGAGTCGAAAGTATGCGGCGCTTCAATCGTGCGGCGAATGACCGCCGTCAGCGCGCAGCGTACCTGGGAAGGTTCAACGGCCGCTTCCAGCCGATGCTGAAGCGCCATCTGCGACAGATGCTGGAACGCTCCGAACCGATAGGCAAGCGAACGGCCCAGCGGCGGAAACGTGCCGTCCGGCGCGATGAGCCGCTCCAGCTGCGTCGCGTAACGGGAAGCCCGAGGCAGCACCCGCTCCCGGATCGCGTTCCATTCCGAATCGAGAGAATGCACGGCGTCCAAAATATCGACCAGCATCGGCTGAATGACGAAGCTGTTATAATAATCGGCGTGGTAATCCGGTCCGTCTCCGTAAATCCCGTCGCCCTTATACCAGTTCTCGTGCTCGCGGATCGCGTAATCGACGCGCATCGGGTCCCAAGCTTCGCCTGCCCGGTACAAGACCGTCTCGATCATCGCCGAGAACAGCAGCCAGTTGCTGTATACGGGCTTGCGCGTTCGCGTCGCCTTCAAGGCGGCGATCACGTTCGCTTTGACTTTGCCGCCCAGCTTGTCCCACAGCTCCGTCGGAGCCCTTAGAATCGCATGCGCGAGGAAGGCCGTGTCCACGATCGGCTGGCCTCCATAAGTAAAGTTCATATAATCCGGCGAATCCGGATCGGTGCCGGCATCGATCGCCGCGCGCGCGAGCTCCGCGCAAGCTCGGCGATGCCGTCCTTCCTCATCTTCGTCGCTTCCGGACTCCAGCCAGGGCGCCAAGCCGCACAGCAGCCGCCCGAGCGCCTCCAAGTGCGTGAACTTCTCTCTTTCCTCGCCGCTCGTTTCGATCGGCATTTTCAGCTTCAGCTCGCGTCTTGCCAGATGATTCAACACCGGATCGGCGATGCGTCTCATCGTCTCGATCCAGTAAATACGATCCAGTTGTCCGGAATTCATATCGCCTGCCTCCAACCCCCTGAACGATTTTTCGTCTTGTGACATTTCTTCCGCCCGTGCCTATCTACGCAAAAGAACAGGATTTTTCGGTTTGGACAA
Source organism: Cohnella sp. (assembly GCF_041641335.1). NCBI lineage: Bacteria > Bacillati > Bacillota > Bacilli > Caryophanales > Paenibacillaceae > Cohnella > Cohnella sp. The sequence goes on from NZ_JBEPYQ010000097.1 coordinate 16,035, forward strand.
GTCGTACACGACCGGTCTGGCGTACACGAATTGCTTCGTCTTGGGATCATAGGCGTATATCTTGAAGGTCAGCTTTGTCTCAGGGAGCCCTCCCGACACGGCAATGGACAGCTTGCCTGTCGTCAGTTCCGTGAAATCGAAAATCTCTTCCTCTTCATTCTCCCAATACGCGATGTATTGCAGCCTTGCGGCCACAGTCGAATTCACGGATCCCGCCTCATAAATCAGCTTATGGTCGATGCCGCCGGCCCGGTTTTTCACGGCCTCGATTTTCTTCAGCTTAGGCTCCTTAAGCACGAGAGGCTGCGGGTCTTTAATGCCGCTAAGCTTCAGCCAGTAGCTGCGAACCGCCGCCAGCGTCATGACCGGCGGCAACTGCTCGTTCTCTATTTCTCCATAGAAGCCGATGCCACCCTCTGTCCTGAGCGAGTTGACCATGCTAAGCTTCGCCGTCGGAGAACCGAATAAGGCCATATAGTCGTCGGCCATAATTTCGCCCGGGTCCCAATAATGGGTGTAATCGGGATGGTCGGGATCGTCCGTAAACAGCACCGGCTGTCCCTTGATTCCGCGAATGGACGCCCACTTCGTCGTCGGATCGCTCGGCAGCTTCCTCTCTTTGCGAATCAGCCAATAATAAGTAAAATGATGGCCGTACTCGTGACTTAATGTCGTTGCCATGCTCTCGACGGTCGTATTCTCGTCCGCGCCGTACAGAACGATCTCCGTAAGCTCGTCCATCTCGATGTCGGACATGTCGTCCTCCGTCCACGAGTAGCCCATGTTCGCGACGCCCAGTTCCTCTTCATTGTCCTCGGTGGACAGTACGACCTTGCCCAGGTAACCCAGTTCCTCGCCATGCATGTTCTTCATCAGCTCGGCGTACAGCGCCTTCAGCTTCTGCTGGTTCCACTGTTTGCTGTAGCTGACGAATTGAATACGCTCCGGAGAAACGTAAGTCGCCGCCGGCCTGCTCGCAGCCGCCTCGACGGAATGACCCGACGCTCCTCCGAACAGGCCGCCCGCCAGAGCGAGTACGGCCAACAACAAGGCCATTCGGCGCAAAAATACCTTCATGTCTTTCCCTCGCCGTCTATGTAGTTTTATCCCTTTGCTTCTATCACCTTATAGCAAAACGGCTGCAATTTCCATACCTCTTAAGAGATACTCGCGCTATCCCCATGTCCAGTCTCGGATGACGCGAGAAATCCGGAAGTTCGCTTCCCGTTAAGACGGGTTGGCAGACTTCCGGATTCCTTTTCCATCGGACTATTCGTACCAATAAACGGGGATGACTTCCTTTTCCCGTTCCAGCAATTCCTTGATGATCTGATCGGCGTCATGGATGGAATTGACGAGCGGATCGGTCATCATCGCTCTGCGCAGCTTCTCAAAGCTGCGTTCCACGACAGCTTCCGCGGTAAGCTCGTGCGTGTCCAGCACCAGCTCCTGCATGCCCCGAACTCCCCTCGGCATCTCGCCGACGTGAAGCGGCTTGACGCCATCCAGACTAACCTCGCATAGCAGCTCCAGGAAAGAGTCGCCATTCATATTCGTCACCGCGCCCCGGTTCAGCGTATTAACGAAAAACTTCTTACCCAAATTCCCCACCATGCTCTCGATGATATCCGTCGCGTGATCGGGACCGAACGACTGCATGTAGTCGGCGATCGGACGGTTGCCGGTCAGAAAGTCGTCTACTTGTTTCCACATCTCCTCGTGACGCTTGTACCGGTCTTCCGTCTCCCAGATGGAGAGCGGCGGAATGGCATCCTGCGTCTTGCCCAGTCCTTGCCAGTACCTGACATACTCCTTCGTATGACCCGTACACGTCGGAATGGAGCCGAAAATATCGTAAAGCTCGTAGGTGATCGCATCGTTATAAAGCGCTTTGGCCCCCGTGTCTCCCCCGTTGCTTTCCGTCCCGGCCGCCTTCTTTAACGCCTCGGCGATTTGCGGCATGACGTCGCTTCCGTCGAACTGCGCCTTTAACAGCCACGTAAAATGATTAACTCCGGCCACGCGGTAATCGAATCTGCGATCGATCTCGGCGGTAAACTCGCTCTTCTCCCCGATAATTCCCGCGCGAATCGCGTCATATGCTTTTTTGTGCGGCATGTGATGGCTGTCGCAGAGCGCGAACGACTTCAATTTCGGCGCATATCGGCTCAAGGCGATCCCGTGAACCGTTGACGGATTGATGTAATTGATCACCCAGGCATCGGGGCACAGTCCTTCGATATCTTTGGCGCAATCCATAATGACCGGCAGTTCCCTCATTGCTCTGAAGATCCCGCCTGGCCCGATCGTATCGCCCGAGCACATCCGAATGCCGTACTTCAAGGAAACCTCGCAGTCGATGCCGCGGTATTTCACCGTGTCCTCCGCGAAGCTCAACACGACGAAATCCGCTCCTTCCAGCACATCCCGCCGGTTCGTCGAGCCTTCTACTTTAAGCGGCACCCCATTGTCCTCCGCGACCATCTTGGCGAGCTTGACCAGCTTGGCCAGCTTCTCTTCGTTCGTGTCTACCAGAGCAAGCGTGCCGTTATTCAAATAAGGGGAATGCACCATCTGCCAGATGGACTGACGCCCGAAAAACAAACTGCCTGCTCCAAGTACGACGACCTTCGGTTGCTTGACGATCGAATCGTTCACGATAAGCCCTCCCAATCGGTTATAGCCTCATTATAGGAGATTGGGGAAAAAGGAGAATATGCGATAGTTTCTGATTCATGTCAAAAAGTACGATTTACAATGCGGGATATTGACTGTATTATAGTGGCTTAGAAGATAGGTATGTCCTGCGGTGGAGAAACGGGAGGGAGAGGGATGAACGATCTTGGCATTTTCGACGAGCTGTCCGAGTACATTGCGATCCGCATGAACTCCTACAGGGAAGAAACCCACGACGGAAATTGGATCGAACATAAGACTCATTACGACTACGATCTGTGGTTGATTCAATCCGGGACCGTTCGTATACAGATCAACGGATTCGAGCATACGGCAGCTCCCGGGGATGTCGTATTCTTCTATCCCCAGGTTCCTTATGCGGCTTCGACCGACGAAGAGGGATGCCGATTTATTTATGTCCATTTCGATTACGGAATCGGCGGACAGCAACGCATTTTGAGCGACTTTCCACTGTCGGGAATCATCCCCAGCGTGCTGATCCGGGAGGAAGTCGAGCTTTTCAGCCGATCCTGCCGCCGAATGCGGGAGCGCGACAATTTGGCCGGCAATCGATTATACTTGAAAGCTTGCCTGACCGCAGTGATCGCCAAGATCATCGAGCTCCACGGTCAAGATCTCTATACCGGCGAATTCCTACAAGATAAAAGGCCGAGAAAAACCGAGAAAAATGTAGCCGTGCTGCAGCCGGTCTTCCGCTACGTGTTCGAGCACCTGCATCGGCCGATCAAGATGAACGAACTGGCGTCGATCGCGGACATATCGGAGAAGTATTTCATCTCTTACTTCAAGAAAGCTCTCGGAATTACACCGGGGCAGTATATTTATCAGATCAGGATGAACCGCGCCCGCGACTACCTCTATCAAAAGAAATATACGATTCAGCAGATCGCGGGCTTGCTCGGCTATCCGGATCCTTTCACCTTCTCGAAAGCTTTCAAGAAATACTATAAGGTTCCTCCGTCTAAATTCGAGTAATTCCGGAGGTCGCGCTATCCCCAGGTTTCCCTTTCTGTCTCGTTCAAGGCCTGCCCGAAATAGTCGGATAGTCGTTATTGCCGGCGTGCTCATGCATCCCGACCTCGATGGCTCCGTCTTCTGTCGGACGAACGACGACGTCGAAAGTGAACGGAGATTCCACGAAACGCAGCGTCAGCTTTATCGTCTCCGGATCGCTCCATACGAGGCTTGCAGCGACCTTCTGATCCGTGTCGCCCAGCAGAGAACAGACGCTTTCCAGCCAGACGCCTCGCCCGGCCGCAATGCGCTGCTCCCCTCTCGGATTGGCCATCGTGACGCTGACGCGGTCGTCGGCGAACGAGAAGGCGATAGATTGCAGTTGGGCCTGATTGGCGTCTAATCGATAGGCAATTCCGTTCATTCGCTGTTCGGCAGCGGGATTGGACGCTTCCGCGGCCGGCGGGCCGTATCGCAACGACCGAAGCCGCTCCGTCAGTGACTGAGCCGCTCGAACGTCCTCACCGACCGGCTCCGGACCCATCGCCGGCAGCAGGTTGTCCCACACCGCCTGCATGATGCCGCCCATATTGCCCGTGCCGGAAGTCACCGCGATTACCGCGGCCTGTTCGGGCAGCACGATGCAAAATTGCCCGAACGCGCCGTCGCCGCGGTAAGCGCCATGGCGACATCGCCAGAACTGATACCCGTATCCCTGATTCCAGTCGTTATTCGCGTCGCTTCCGTTGTCGATGTGTTTGGAGGTCGCTTCCTCTACCCAGCCTTCCGGAAGTATCCTTTTCCCTTCCCATATCCCGTTCTGCAAATAAAGCAGGCCAAACTTCGCGATATCCTCCACGGCGATACTCAATCCCCAACCGCCGACGGCAAAGCCTCGCGGACACTTCTCCCATGTCGCGTCCGCTATGCCCAGCGGCTCGAACAAGCGCGGCCCCAAATATTCCAAGAGCGGAACCCCGGTTACCCGATGCAAAATGACGGCCAGAAGATACGTCGCCCCGGAGTTATAGACGAAATGGGTTCCCGGCGGATGAACGACCGGCTGGCCCAAGATCGCCTTCGCCCAGTTGTCGTCGTACTGATCGCTGCCAAGGGGCACGGTATCTTTCGCATGTCCGGTGCTCATCGTCAGCAGATCGCGGACGCGCATCTCCTCCAGCAGCGGCGACGTTCCATCCGGAAGATCATCGGGAAAATAACGGGCGACTTTATCGTCCAAGGACAGCAGTCCCTCCGAGGCCGCGAAGCCGATCGCCGTCGAGGTGAAGCTTTTGCTAAGAGAGAACAGCATGTGCCTATCTTCTAAGCGATAAGGATCCCAAGCTCCCTCGGCTACGACATGTCCATTCCGCACGATCATGAAACTGTGCGCTTCGAGCGATTGAGCGGCGATATCGTCCAGAAACTCCTTAACCGCTTCGGATCGTATGCCTTGCGCTTCTGCCGTGCTTCGCGGCAGCTTGATTTTAGCCTGCTCCATTGTCTGTTTCCTCCGTTCATGGTTGAGGATTGCGATTGGATAATTGCCAGTCGTAGTTGTTCTATTGAAACTATATCATTGCGGCAGGAGATTCGGGTAGAAAAAAAGCCGAGAAGAAACAGGACTGGCCCTGAACTTCGCTCGGCTCTTAACCCTTCGATAGGAAGGATCAAGCACGATCAAGACGCGGATCCGCGGCGACTCGGCCTTCGTTAACTGGGAACGAACTTCGACATAGAGTAGCTTCGATAGCCTCCCGTTATGTTCTTTACTCTAAACCCTCTTTGTTGCAGAATTCGAGAAGCTATATACCCTCTCATGCCAACGGCGCAGTAAGCCCAAATTTCTTTCTCCGAATCCAGTTCCCCGATTCTGCTTCGCAGGTCGTCGACCGGAAGATGACGCGCTCCCTCTATATGCCCTTGGTCGTATTCCGCAACCGTTCTTACGTCCAGGAGGATGTGCCGCTCCGGATCGTACAATTCCAGATCCTTCGGCGCCGCTACCTCGGTCAAACCGCTTAACACGTTCTGCGCCAAGTAACCCGCCATATTGACCGGATCTTTAGCCGACGAGAACGGAGGCGCATACGTGAGCTCGAGCTCCGCAAGATCGTGCACGGTGCCTTTCAGGCGGAGGACGGTCGCAATGACGTCGATTCTTTTGTCGATTCGATGAATCTACGGCAAAACTAAGACGAAGCCTTCGACGTTTTTTCAGTCGTTTACAAGGTTTCTCCTTCCGACGAACTGCCGGCCTGGAACTGCTTCCTCGACCACTCGATATAGGACGGATGCGTCTGAAGCAATTGTTCATGCTTGCCGATCCCGGTCACTCTGCCATGCTCGAGCACGATAATTCGATCCGCCTCCACCACCGTGGATAAGCGATGGGCGATTACGATCGTCGTGCGGTCATTCATCAGGTGGTTCAGCGCCTTCTGAACTTCATGCTCGGAATCGCTGTCCAGACTGGCCGTTGCCTCATCCAAAATAAGCAGGTCCGGTCTTCTCAGCAGCGCCCGCGCAATCGCGACTCTCTGCCGCTGACCTCCCGACAACTGAATGCCTCTTTCCCCCACCTCGGTATCGTACCCTTTTGGCAGAGCCTTAATAAATTCATGCGCATACGCCTGTTTGCCGGCCTCTATCATTTCCTCCTCCGTCACATCCTCTCCGCAAGCGTACATGATATTTTCGCGAATCGTTCCGGTCATCAGCGTGCTCTCTTGCGAGACATAGCCGATCTTGCCTCTCCATGAATCCAGATCATATGTGTCTATGGATTCTTCTCCGTACGCAATAAAGCCTCCGCTAGGTTCGTAAAATCGCTCGAGCAGAGAAAAGACGGTTGTTTTCCCGCTCCCGCTGGGACCGACCAACGCCGTTATTTGATTGGCTGGCACGGTGAAAGAGACGTTACGCAGAACGGGCTCGTTGTCCGAATAAGCAAACGTTACGTCGCGGAAATTCAGATCGCGCTGTTCGCCGGGGGCCGGAACGCCAGTGCGAGCCGGTTCGGAACGGTACTCGAGAATAAGTCTGAGTCGTTCCGTCACCCCCATGACCTTCTGCAATTGGGAATAAAACGTGGCGAATTGACTGAAGGGCCACATAATTTGGAACAAAAGCAGAATAAACGATACCAGTTCTCCAGCGCTGAGCGCTCCCGAAGAAACCCTTACCCCGCCGTAGCCGATAATGACGACAAGCAGCGCGACCATCACCATCGACATGAGGGGCATAAGTACGGCATTGATTTTGGCCTCTTTCATTCCGAAACGGAACAGATTGTCCATTTTCTCGTATCCGCCGCTTTGTTCTTTGGTTTCGGCATTGGATGCCTTCACCAGCCTGATCTCGCCGATGACCTGCGTCAGCAATGAAGCCAGCTTCGCAAGCTGCTCGTGCATGCTGATCGATATTTTGTACATCTTGCCACCGATCGGCATCAGAATGCCGAATCCGAGCGGTACCGCGAGCAAAATAACCAAAGTCATCTGCCAGTCGATATAGAACAGGATCGCGACGGCGCCAACTACCGTCAGCACGTTCGAGCTAAACGCAATCAAATGATCGGTAATGAGCGTCTTGATCTCGTTCGTGTCGTTGGTCACTCTGCTCATCGTATCCGCCGACCGGTATCGGTCGAAGAACGGAACCGGCAGCGACAGCACCTTGTCCCACAGCCTCTTGCGCATTTTATTGACGACGCGGTTCCCGACGAACGCAAGCATGTAATACGACAGGCCGCCCGTGATCGCTTCCACGATAAAGATGACCACCAATAGCAGGATTGAATCTCTGTTCAGCGTATCCGTTGAAAAATTGTCGATCAGATCGCCCGTGATTAAAGGTACGACAAGACCGACAAGGGACGATACGATGCTTAAAACAATGGCTGCGCCAAGAACCAGCTTCGGAAAACCCGTTTCGCGAAGCAGCCTGACAAAGTAGGCCACCGTAGTCCTTTGAATTTTTCCCTTGGCCGACTCCTTTTCGTCCGTTTCCATCTATTCTCCCTCCGAAACTCGTTTATTTGGTTATCATTACCTCCTCTACAAACCATTTTACAACATTCATGCAATTGGCAAGGTTAATGGGGACTTGGGTAGTATATGCCGCTATTTGAACAACAGGTTTCCGTCACATTACTTTAACCTTTTACATCAATCATACTGCTCCCCGTTAAGCTTCTTAGCAGTGCACGAATCGCCCGGTATATTCTTGAATATCACTCATAGCTATGCTGATGCCATTATCCTATCACTCGGCGCAGACAGGACGCTTGGGGCCGCATCCCGAAAAAGTGGGGAATCGTCCTTTATTCTCTGACTCCCATTTCCAATAGATTCACCTTAACATTCAATGTAACGTTCAACGTTCGATATTCTTTTTTCCATTCTTCTTCGTTCCATTTTCGCGTTTTACTCCTGACGAAATCCCCTAATCCGAGCGGATCGATCCCTTCTTTTTTAAACATTTGTATGAGATCCATTCCAGTTGCGGTAAGATCATTTTCGAAACGGTCTATTATTTTCTGCTGCTCTTGTTTTGGACGGCGAGTCCCTCTTGAATCAAGAGTTTCCCCGTTTAAGATAAGGGATATCGTCACTTTCGGATTTTTCGTATTTTGGCCGACTCGATAATTCACTTTTGAACCGACATTCTCCACTGCAACGAAAGATCCATCGTCCAGCGTTACTTCAAAAGCGCCGTGCTTTACATTTCCCAAAAGCAGTTTCATGAGCCGCATCTGCTTTTCGTCAAGTGACATTACATATTTATCATCTTTAAATAAAGCTAAACCTGAAATCAGAACTTTGCCGTCTTCTAATTTGAGAAGAGGCAGAAAAGGATCCATTCCTTTGCCCAAAAAAGAGTACTCGAATTCGTGAAGATTTTGCCTGGGTATAAGCCCGGCCCGCACGTTCGTATCGAGTAGATTGAACAAAAACATCCCTTTTTCCTCATCTGAACTGAAATTCGCTTGCAACATCTCCCTTGCCTTTCCATCGACAACGGCCAAATACATCCTTCTCGAAGCTTGGGCGTCGCGCAAAGCGACATCCAATTCGTTTGCCACCCCTTTTGCCGCCAACTCTTTACCGAATAAAATCACTGAAAGTCTTCCTGAATTAATCGGCCGGTTTAATCGCATGTCCATTATTTCTTGGATATTAGTGCTCGTGCGGCCAACCCTTGCATGTAATTGGTCTGAAACGGAACCGGGTTTACGGGCTTGAAACTTGGGCGCCGCTATCGTAAATTCGATTTGATCGTTCGGAGCTTCATCGAAGCCGCAGACGATAAATAAGGTAACTTTGTCCAATATTTGTTGCTCGACGCACCCTGTTAACAGGAAACAGCACACTAACAGTACGTAGAAAAGCCGATTCATACCGTTCTTCTCACTTTCGTTCTGATAATGTCGACTATATATACGAATGGGATATACGCATATACCATGTAAAATCCGATCTCGGATAACAGGGTTTGAACAGCTTCATTACGATCTCGGCCTGGAATCAAGCATACGGCAGTAAAGACCAGAAATAATAACATCGGCAAAACCGTCGATTGTCTCACCGTGAACATGATTTTAAACGTTCGGCTTGATGCCCAAAGACAGAAGCACAGGATAGGAATTACCCATAATATCTGTGAAGCAGCGCCTATAAATTCAAATCGTTCAATAAAAGGAAATTGAACAAATTTGTATTTGGATAATTGCGGCCATATTTCTTTGGATAATTGTTCGGAGTTGAACAATAACAAGGAAAAGAAAATAACGATAAGATAGGAGGCGGTTGTAACAACATTCGCCAGATGCGCCCATTTCTGAGATTTTTCCGGTGTTTTGATGAACGTGTAACAGAAGAAGAGCGCCTCCACTCCTAAAAAGGGAAATGTCAACTCATTACCTGCTTTGATGATATCGTTCAGCGAATGATCCAAGATAGGCGATAAATTGTTAAAATGAAAATAACCTGCTGTAAAAAACAAGGACATTATGGTAATATGTCGCACTAAGCTAAACATACAAATGCCCGCGATCACTCGAAAGCCTCCCGCTACGATGTAATAAACAAGCACAAGCAAGACCAATGCCAACGGCCAGGTTTCAAGATCAGGAAATAGCCAGACTTGCATAATTTCTATAAACAGCCGCAATTGATAACTTGCAACGAGCAGGAAGTAAACGATAAAGACAAAGTTAAGTCCCCCGCCCCCCCATTTTCCGAAAAAAAGAGGATGAATATGAATAAGGTCCGTCTCATTACGGTTGAGGATTCGATAAATCATCCAAATGACGATGTGGAAAATGATGCCGCAGAGGATGACAGAGATCCACGCATCTTGGCCGGCCAATTGAATCGGCTTGTTCGCCGCGGTGAGATACTCGGATCCGAACTGCATCGAATGAATCAATACAAAAACCAAATAAGGCGATAGGGTAAAACGCGGATGTTCCGTTGACTTCATCTTTGTTTCACTCCCAAAGCCGTCTCATTCGTCGATGTCTCTTTTTGAGTTTGCGTTTTTTTTATCGAATCTTACGGGATTTGGCGATCTGAAAAAGCTAAATCGATGATGAAATTTGGAATATGGAGGACGGATTACAGTATCATATAAGTCGGAGGCACGAAAAGGATAGAAAGGAACCAGGTAAGGCATCCCGAGAGAGGTTAACCGCAACAGATGTGCAACCACGGCAAGAGTGCAGATGGATATCCCCAATAACCCCCATAATTGCGCTGCGAATATAAATGGAAAACGAAGAAGTCGTATCGTAGCACTCATTCGAAAAATGGGGGTAACGAAAGAAGCCAACGCCGATAACGCCACAATGATCAATAAAAAGTTGCTTGTAAGCGCAGCTTCAACGGCGGCCGTACCGAGCACGATACCACCGACAATTCCAATGGTTTGTCCGATTTTTGTAGGCAATCTGGCGCCCGCTTCCCTTAACAGCTCGATGACAAGCTCCATTATGAGCACTTCCACGACAGGAGGGAAAGGGACATTGATTCTCGAGGAGATGATTGTGGGCAAAAACACATTGGAAATGCCCTGGCCGTGATAGGTCATCACAGCAACATATAATGGCGAGGCGAAGACGGAAAACAGCACCGAAGTCATGCGAATCAGCCGCAAGATGGAACCGACGTTCCATGGTAAATAATAATCTTCAAACGTAATAAAAAATGACCCCAAGTTGACCGGCGCAAAAACCGTAAGCGGGGACCCGTCCATCAAAACGCATATTTGCCCCGTGGATACGGCCCACGCAACGTAATCCGGCCTTTCGGTCCCGATCGACTGCGGAAAAATGGAGTTGGAATTGTCTTCGATCATCTGTTGAAGTACGGTGATATCAGTCACTTGATCGAATTGAACATCCTGTATGCGCTGAATGCATGTATTTACATATTGTTCGTTCGTTACTCCCTTTATGTAACAAATCGCAACTCTCGACTTTGATATGCTCCCTACAGTAAGCTCTTTTATACGCAACTCGGGAAAAGGAACGCGCTTGCGAATTAAGTTAAGATTGATGTCCAGTGATTCTACAAAGGCTGCTTTCGGTCCTTCCACGGTGAATTCGACTTCGGATATCGTTACACTGCGACCTTTGGATGCAGCGGCATCGACCAAAATACAATGATGGCTTTGATGACCATATTGAATAGCAACATTTCCCCGCAACAATTTATTTTGAATAAGGTCCCAATCGAAGGATATTTCTTTTTCCGCTACCGGAATCGAATGATACAAATCATTGAAAGATATGTCCGAATCGTTGCTCAGCCGGCCCAGAATATGCTGATGCAAGATTTTGGGCTCCGTGAGAGATTTAAAATAGCCGATGAATAAAGGCGCAGCGTTCGTTTGTTGCTCATAACAAACGAAATCCGATGATTCGCTAAGCTCCTTCCATAACGGAGGGACTGAATTCATTTCCAACCACTCTTTTCCTGATTTCTCAGTTACATTGTCTCACCTCAACCGAATAATTATGCAGAATCCAAGCACCTATCGAGCCATGAAAGTTTGACAGGCTGCCGTATTTGATGGCAGCCTGTCGTCATGGGGGAACTCGTATATCAAGCGGCGAATACCTAAACCCGGGCAAGCTTATCCGGGTTGCGTACGGCATACATTCTGGCCAGCTTTCCTCGTCGGAGTTGTATAAACATAGCGGCCAGAGTTTCATCTCCCGAACGAATTACAATACCGGTCTCGCCGTTCAAGGGGGCAATCTCAATATGAAAATCCCCCTGAAAATTGCGGCCTATGCTCTTGAATCCGTCGAGCAGCACCCGGGCCACGTGATCGCGCGTTTGTACCGGATGCTTGAATGCGAGTACTTTGCCGCCTCCGTCGGCGACGAACATGACATCTTCGGTCAGCAGAGACAGCAAGTGATCGACATTACCTTGCTCGAGGGATAGGAGGAAGCAGCTGATCCATTCCATTTGGGCCGCATCGGCCCTTATGGGCTCCTCCTCGGATATCCCCATCTTGCTTCTTGCCCGGCTCATCATCTTTCGGCAGTTCGCCTCTTGCTTGCCGAGCAACTCGGCAATTTCGGAATAATCAAAGCTCAGCGCCTCACGCAGGACGAAAACCGTCCGCTCTGTCGGCGTCAGCCGTTCGAGTAGTGCGAGCATGCCGTAAGACAGCAGATCGCGGCGGACGATCGTCGTCTCCAGCGTATCCGCCTCGGACGTCCGAATCGGTTCGGGAAGCCATGGGCCAACGTACACTACCCGCCTCTTCCGCGCCGACTTTTGCTGATTGAGGCAGTGATTGGTGACCATTTTACACAAATACGCCTTCGGTTTCTCCAACCGTTCGGGATGTACGTCGAACGACTTAAAAAACACGTCCTGCACCGCATCTTCCGCATCTTCCACAGATCCTGT